>SXHE01000087.1 GCA_005773755.1 Planctomycetia bacterium | reverse complement strand
TTATATAGATTGCTCGAGGGCCGCGCGTCGCGACGCGCGGCCCTCGAGCAATCTATATAAGAGCGGCCGGAGTATCGGCCGGAGAACATCGGGCGGTCAGTCGGCGTTGCCCTGTCCGGGCGTGGAGCGGTCGTCGGCGTCCGGCGGGGTCGGGTCGGGAATCGTGTACTTCTGATCGAGCCAGCGCCCCAGATCGATCAACCGACACCGCCCGGAACAGAACGGATAGTCGGGGTACTCCTGCCAGTTTCCCGGCATGGTCGCGTCACAGATCGGGCACCGCACACTATTCATCGGTTCGACCCCACCCGGACTTCGGCAATTCTCCCGACAACCCGGACAACCGGCCCTCGCTCACTTCCCCTTCTTCTTCGCCCCGCCGCCGCTCTTGGGTTCGCTCTTCGGCTCGCTCTTGGGTTCGGCCTTCGCCGGCGCGTCGGTCGAAGCCGCGGCCGGCGCGTCGGTTTTGGTCTCCTTCGCGTCGCTCTTGGTTTCGGTCTTGGGCGCTTCGTCGCCCTTGTCCGCCTTCTCCCCGGCGCGGCGGTAGTCGGTCTCGTAGAACCCGCCACCCTTGAAGATGATCGCGCCGCCGCCGCCGAACAGCCGCTCCAGCTTGTTCTTCTTGCACTTGGGGCACTTGGTCAGCGCCGGCTCCGAGAACGTCTGAAGCTCGTCGAACGTGTGCCCGCAGGCGGTGCAGCGGTAGTCGTAGGTTGGCATCAGCTTTGTTGGTTGGTGGTTGGCGGTCGATGTCAGGCGCGAGCCGCGGGCGAGCGAGGCCGTCAACCGGCGACAACAACGGAGGCGGCGCGCAGCACGCGGTCGTGGAGCATGAAGCCCTGTTGCAGCACCTGCACCACTTGGCCCGCTTCGAACTCAGTGCCGGGCTGCTGCATCACGGCCTGGTGCAGGTTGGGGTCGAACGCGGTGCCCGGTTCCACTTCGATGCGGGTCACGCCGTAGCGCTTGAGCGTTTCGAGGAACTGGCTGGCGGTCGCGGCGACGCCGGTGAACAGCGGACCGCTGTCGCCGGCGCGATTGGCGGCGTCGAGCGCGCGGCCCAGGTTGTCGAGCGCCGCGAGCAGGTCGCGGGCCAGCCCCTCGGCCGCGTACTTGCGGTCGATCTCGGCGTCGCGCAAGAGTCGCTTGCGGGTGTTCTCGAAGTCCGCGAGCCGCAACTTGTAGTTGTGCAGCTCGTGCTCGGTCGCTTCGAGCTTGGCGCGCACCGCCGCGAGTTCGTCGGTGGCGTCGGTGGCGGGTGGGGTCGGGGTGTCTTCGGCCATCGTGACGTTATAGGGGGCGCGCCCGTGCGCGCCCGCGCCTCTCTCCTGTACTGTTCTCGACTGCCAACATTCTACCCGCGTTGGACCATGCCCAGCAATCGCTCGACGGCCGGGCGGTGCGCCTCGGGTACCTTCTTGAGGTCGTCGGTTTCGGTCGTCTTGTCGCCGTCCTTAATGATGATCTTCGGGGCCTCGGTGCCGTTCGTCGAGCCGGTGATGGTGTACGTCACCTCGCCCTGGCGGGCCTTCACGGTGAACGTGCCGCCGGAGATCGACACCGACGTGGCGTTGAAGTTGCCGCCCGCGCCGCCGATGATGACGCGGTTGCCGCCGCCGATCACGATGCGCCCGCCGCCGCGGAACGGGGGCGGTTCGGGCCGCATCGGGCGCGGCGGTTCGACCGCCTTCGGCCGCTCGAACTCGCGCCCGGTCAGCGCCTTCTCGACCTTGCCCAGTTCCTTCGAGATCAACTCGACGTTCTCGCCCTTCTTGGCCGCGGCCTCGACCGCGTCGCGCAGCGCGGTCAGTTCCGGCGGGGCTTCGCCCGGCTTGGTCGCCCCCTTCGCCAGCGCCTTCTCGAGCGCCTTCAGTGCGTCGCTCACCGAACCGACGTTCTCGCCCTTCTTGGTCGCGGCGGTCACGGCGTCCTTCAGGTCGTCCAGACTCACATCGGCCGCGGCGCGCACGTCGAGCGGCAGGTCGATCACCGGCGGCGGGATCGGAACCGGAACCGGCGCGGGCAGCGGTTGGAGCGGCGGCACGGCATTGGGGAGGAGCGGGAGCGGGTCGGCCGGGAGAAGCGGCCGACCGTTCGGCAGGTCCGGCGCACCGGGCAGCAACCCCGGCAGCGGCAGCGCGGGGAACGCCGGCTGCGGCGGCAGCCGGAACGGTTGCGCCGCGGGCAACTCGATGCCCTTCATCTCGACCTTCTTGCCCTTCCGCAGCACGACGAGGTCGACCTTCTCGTCCTTCCCAACCGCGTTGACGCGGCGGATGAAGTCTTCGGTGTTGTCCGTGACCGGCTTGCCGCCGAACTCGATGATGATGTCGTGCACCTTCAGCCCCGCCTTCTCCGCGACGGAGCCGGGCGTCACGAGTGTGACCGCGATCCCCATGCCCGCGTCGAGGCCGAGTTGTTCGGCCGCGACCGGCGCGACGCGCTCCAGGCGGATGCCGAGCCGCGCGCGATCGGGCACGCGGCCCACGTCGGGGAACGCTGGCGGAAACAGCGGCAGCGCCGGCACAACGGGGTCGATCCCGCCCGCGCCGCCCGCGGCCTTCAGCATCAGTTGGTTCGCCTCCGCGAGCAGCTTCTGCATCTCCTTCCGCATTTCCGCGTCGTTGGGGTTCTTCACCATCATCTCGAGCGCTTTGCGGCGGAGTTCCATCGCCTTGTTGAACATGTCCACATCGACGCCGCCACCACCACCGATGCGCGGGTTCGGCATGATGGGGAACGGCTGCGGGAACGGCACGAGCGGCGGGTTCGGAAACGGGCGCGCGGGGTCGGGCCGCACCGGGTCCGGCTTCGGCTTCGCCAGCGACTTGCCCGCGACGGCCATCTCGACCGCGAGCAGTTCCTTCGTGATCGCTTCGACGTTCTCACCCTTGCGCCCGGCGGCGTCGACCGCGTCGCGCAGCGCCTGCAGCTCGGCGGGCACGCGCCCGGCCGCGGCGGTCGGCCGCGCCTTCTCGAGCGCGTCGAGCGCGGTCTTGATCTCGTCCACGTTCTCGCCGCGCTTGGCCGCGGTCGTGACCGCCTCGCGGAGCGCGGTCAAGTCGGCGGACTTGGCCTTCGCGTCCGGCTTGGTGTCTTGCGCGACAACGGACAGCCCGGCCCACAGCGCCGCGCTCGCGACCACGGTGAGCACAACGGCCCACTTCCCGGCACGCAACATGACTTGGACTCCTGAACGGATGCGAAGACGCACGCTGTAATTGAACATATGGGGATCACGGGAGCAAGTCCGCAACCGCGACCGTTACATTCGGCACCGCCAGCGGGGAACCTCGTTGCCTCTGTGTCGAGGCCCCCCCGACATTGCAGCGCCGCGTTTCGTCTGTGATTTGCAGGGGCTGGAGCT
>SXHE01000847.1 GCA_005773755.1 Planctomycetia bacterium | reverse complement strand
TGCGGACCGACCGCGACCCCGGCGAGCAGATACCCGACGATGGGCGACAGGCCCAGGCGGTGGGTGAAGTATCCCAACACCAGGGCTACACTCAGGCCGCACGCGAGGGTCAGAATCAGGTCGGCTTGGTGCATGCGGTAACGCTACGAAACCGCGCGCGAGGTGCAACCGCGCCCGTGCGGTCGGGCACCCACAGGTGAGTGAGCGGGAGCACCCCATCATTTCACGGGCTTCAACTCCCACACGTCGACCTTCTTGAAGGTGGCGGTGCCCTGCTCCGCGAACAGTTCCACGCCGGTCGCGTCCCCGGGCGCGGCGGCCCCTTCGTACTGCACCCGGTTGTTCACCTGCACCAGCACCTTGCCCCCGTCGGCGACGACGCGCACCCGGTACTGCTTGTCGGCGCGGGCCCGCGCGGCGAACGACCGCACGCCCGCGAACTCGACCTCGTCGGTACGGGTCAGGGCCAACTCGGTCCGCGCCGCGCCCGCGCCGAACCGGAGGCCGAACCGCTTCGCGGTGCCGGGCTCGATCTCCGCGACCAGGTCGAACTCGCGCGCCTTGAAGCCCCCGACGGCGAGCGCGTCTTTGACCTCCTTGTTCGAGAGCTCCGTGTGCGGGCCGCGGCGCGCCGCGACCGGGTTGAACGGCAGCGCCATCTTGCACTGGCCGGCGTACGAGTGGCGGTGGTCCGTTGCGGTCCCCGTGAAGCACCGGTTCACGATGTCGTGGCCCTTCTCGCCCACCGTGATGAGCCGGTACGGGCCGCACAGGTTCTGCGTCGTGAGCCGCTTGATGCCCCGGCGCGTCTCCTCTTTGTTCCGGTGCGAGTGCCCGGCGATCACCAGTTCCACATTGTGTTTAAGCAGCGCGTCCCAGAAGGCGTCGTCGCCGTGGCGGAAGTCGTGGTGCATGAACACGAACGTCCGCGTGCCCGGCTTCAGCGTCCCCAGGTCCCGCTTCACCCACTCGATGACGGTGTCCGGTGTGCCGGTTTGCAGCTCGCCCTTCTCGTTGACGCGCGCCCAGTCGAGCGACACGAAGTGGACGCCGGCGCAGGTGAACGAGTACCGCAGCGGGCCGAGGTACCTGGTGTACGGCCCGTACCCGGCGAGCGGGTCCTGGTCGGTCCACTTGGTCGTGTGGATGTCGCACACGTCGTGGTTGCCGGGCGCGTGCAGCAGCGGCACCGGGAACTTTTGGGTCGTGTCGCGGAGCGAGGTGAACATCTTCTCCGCGCCGTCGCGCCCCGCGTAGCCCAGGTCGCCGGTCATGACGCAGAACTTGACCGGGTCGCCCATGCGGGCGATGTCGTCGCGGAACCCGTCGCCCCCGCACACGTTGTCGTGCGGGTCGGTGCCGTGCGCGAACGTGAACGGGAGCGCCTGCTTCACCTCGTGCAGCAGGAAATCGACGCTCTCGCCGGCCTTCATGTCCGAGCGCCGCACCCAGTACCGGCGGCCGACCGGCCACGTCCCGCTGGGCCAGTTCACCGCGAGCACCTGCGCCGGCTTGTACGGCACAAGAGGGTCGGCGGCGAACTTGAGGGTGTAGGAGCCGTCGGCCGCGGTCCGCACGAACTGGACCCCGTCGCTGACGTACACGTCGGCCAGCCCCTTGTCGCCGGGGTCGAGCTTGCCGTTGGCGTTGGTGTCGAGCACGACGCGCCCGGTCACGGTGGCGACCGGGTCCGCGCCGCGCGCGGCGCTCGCCCCGAGGACGAGCACGAGGGCTAAGGGGAAACGCATGGGTGGCCTACTTGTCACGCGGTTGGAACAGCTTGCGGTCGATCTCTTTCAGCTCCCCGGTCGGGTCGCCCGGCAGGGCGTAGGCGCGCAGCTCGACGCCGCGGGCCGTCACCTCGAACACGCAGAACGAGCGCACGCCCTGCCCCGAGGTGCCGGCCCAGTCGCGGCCCTCGCCCTTGCCGTAGGGGTTGAGCCGCATCGCGGTGCCGCTGAACTGGAACGTTTCCTTCCCGGCGGCCCCGGTCACGAGCTGCGTACACCCTTTGTCCGCGGGCGGCTCACACCGCTCGTAGCCGGGGTCGAACCCGCTGACCAGTGCGCTGACTTTGTGCTTCGCCAGCAGCGGCAGGATCACCTCGCGCGTCTGCACGATCGGCGCGCGCAGCTTGTTACTGTGCTTCCCGGACGAGTAGCCGGGGTACCCCTCCAGCACGAACACGTACTTCTCCTTCGCCGCAGCCAGTTCCTTGTCGAGCCACTTGGTGTTCGCGCCGTCGGCCCCCCAGGTCTGGTTCCCGTCGAGGCCGATCAGCCGCACCGGGGCGACGGCCTTCGACCAGTTGTGCGCGTACGTGTCGGCGGCCGGGGTGTAGTGCAGCTCGTTGACCGCGCCGGCGAAGTCGCGCGCGCACGGCGTGACGAACGTGGGCACACTCGCCAGCAGCTTGCCCGCGGGCGCGAAGTACCGGCGCTCCCACTCGAACTCCCAGGTCCCGTGTTCGGAGCAGTTGCCCGTGTTGAGGACGAACGCCGGGCCGAACTTGGCCGCGCGCGCCGACACCGCGCCCCACCCCTCGACCCCGTACTTGTGCGCCATGACGTTGCCGAGCCCGACGAACGTGAACTCCGCACCGGGGAACTTCACCGCGAACGGCCCGCTCGCGCTCTCGTGAGTGCCGACCTTCGAGGTGAGTGTGTAGCGCGCCGCGCGCGTGCCCGCGGGCAGCGGCACCTTGACCCGGTGCCAGGTCGCCCGCGGCGCGGCCGCGCGCACCGGCTTGCCGGGCGGATCGGTCGGCGTCGCCTCGACGACCAGTTCCGCGGGCAGCCGCGTGCGGCACGCGAGCGTGAAGTACCCGTCGCCGAAGTCGCCCAGCAGCGGGCCGTTGAAGATCGCCGCCGGTTGCGGCGCGGCCACGACCAGCCGCGCGGTGATCGCCGTTGCCGCTTGCGAGGCCCAGTAGGTGTAGCAGTCGCCGGACAGCTCGACGGTGTTCTCGCCCTTCTTCAACTCGCCCTCGATGGGGAGCCAAAAGTAGAGCATCGGCCCGTTCGTGAGCTTCACCGGCTTGCCGTTGAGCGCCACGCGGGCGTTGAGGAGCGTCGGGCAGAAGCCGAGGTCTTTCCAGTAGCCACCGCTGGCGGCGGTCAGGTCGCCAGTGCAGATGGCGGCTTTGGGCGCGTCGCCCGGTTCCGCGATGCGAACCCACAGTCCGGCCGCGGCCTTCGGGTCGTCTACTACAAAGGTGCCGCGGAACGTGAGGGGTACGATGCCCTCCCGCGCGTTCGGCGGCGCGCCGTGTGGGGGCGTGGTGCCGAACGTCTTGCCGCCGTCGCGCGAGTACGCCCACTGCGCCTTGAGCGGCTTCGTGGTTACGCCCACCGGCGCGACGGCGTCGTCGTTGGCCGCGACGCGGACACACGCAAGGGTAAGGGTGGCGAGAACGAGTGCGAAGGGCGCGCGCATGGGGCGGACCCGGTGGGGAGGGATACCGCGATTGTGCGCGCGGGCGGGGCGCGACGCAAGGAGGTGTGTGAATCAGAGACGGAATCTGTGCTGCGCAGACCGCGTGCTTCGTTCGAGGTTACTCGTCGTCATCGGGGTCGCGATCCCGCGTCCGAGTGCCGCCACCGGCAGCCTTCTTCCCGAGCCACACGAACAGCCCGACTAACCCACCAACCGCGCCGCCGATCAGCGCGTGTACGAAGACCCGGTTCCAGTCGAAATCGGCGAAGGACATTGTAAGCCTCACGGTGTCGGCACACATCAGATGCGATCTTGCCAGGCGGACGGGTTGCGGCGACTGTGAAACACCGCGATGACCTCGACGCGGTCCGCGTGCGCACGGTAGAAGACGCAGTAGGGGAACCGACGAACAACCGCCTTGCGGATGTCGGCGAACACAACCTGGTGAATCAACGGGTTGGCCGCCAAGCTGTCGAACACCTTCTGAACCGCGGCCGCGAACTCCGCCGCCAATCCGACCCGCCGTTCGTCATAGAAGTCGAACGCTTCATCGAACTCGGCCTCGGCTTCGGCGCGGAGGACGATGGGGAGGCTCACTTTCGCGCCCTCGCGAGCGCACGAGCTTTGATGACTTCCCAGGGCGTGACGGCCTCCGGCCGCGCGATGCTGTCCGCGAGTCGGCGCTCCAGTTCGGTCCGTTGCACCGGCGGAACGGGTTCGCACTCGATCTCGCGCGCAACGCTCTCCCAGAGCGCTTCCGCGACCGCGAGCCGGTCTTCCACCGCCAGTTGATCGAGACCGAGTTCTTGGATGCTGGGTGCCATCGGCGCTCTCAAGTGGTGAGTGTGGGGTGCGCGCCCGCGCCTCACTTCTCCATGCCCAGGAACCGCTGGTTGGAGTCGAAGCGGCCGGCGAAGGCTTTGTCCGTCAGGTAGTTCGCGCGGGTGTGGCGCGCGGTGGGCTTGCCGGGCACAGCGACCAGCATCTCGTCGGGGTGAAGCTCGGAGGCGAGCTGCGCGTCGCCTTCGCCCAGGATCAGCCGCCAACTATGGCGCGAGGCGTGACCGGGGACGCCGAACGCTTGCAGCACCGCGGCGTTGTTCACCAGCGATTCCCAGTTGTTCGGGTACAGCTTCATCATCTGGCTCAGGTCCTGCCAGAAGGTCCACAGTTGTAGCCCGTAGCCGCGCAGCAGCGACACCGCTTGCGGCAGCAGGTCGAGCGAGCCGAGTTGCGCCGCTTCGTCCAACAGGAACAGCGTGCGCATCTTCGGCAGGCGCGTGCGGCGCATCACGACGGTCATCAGCGTGACCACCCACAGCCGCAGCAGCGCGCGGTGGCTGTGCAGCTTCTCCGGCGGCAGCACCAGGTAGATCGTCATCGGCTTGTTGTGCAGCAGATCGTTCAGCTCGAACGTGGACTTCTCCAGGCTGCGCGAAACAGCCGTACTGCCCAGGCACTTGACGAACGTGGTCGCGGTGGTGCGGATGCACGGGCGGGTCTTGTCCGACGGGGCCGCGAGGTACGCGACGAACTCGTCCCGCGCCAGCGGCGACCTCGTCTTCTTGCGAGTATCGAGCGCGACCGCGAGCGTGTAGTCGAGGTCGTCGTTGTACAGCAGTTCGCGGAGCGTCACGAGGTTCTTTTTCTCCGGCGGCGAGCTGCACGCCACGTCCGCGATCAGCCCGGACACCAGCCCGCGGCCGGTGTCTTCCCAGTACCGGTCGGTGCTGAACTCGTGCCCGACGGCGAGCTGCGCGGCCAGCATCTCGGCGTCCGATTCCGGGTCGGAGCCGGGGATGCCGAACAGGTCGAACGGGTTCAGCTTGTCGGCCTTGTCCTTCGACGTGACGAGGCCGAAGGGGTCGAGCACGACGACGCGCTGGCCCATCTCGCGGCGGCGACGCGCGGTGACCTGGTAGTTCTCGCCCTTGATGTCGGTGACGATGACCGAGCCGGGGTAGGTGAGCAGCGCGGGAATGATCGCGCCGACGCCCTTGCCCGCGCCGGTGGGCGCGACCGTGAGCAGGTGGCCGTCGCCGGCGTAGGTGAGGGCGGTGCGGTCCGCGGTCGCGCCGGTGGGCCGGAAGCCGAGGGTGGGCCGGTGGTCCGTACCGTCCCAGCCGAGGAACAGGGCGGAGCCGTCGTCGGGGAGGAGTTTGGCGGCCGGGCGGCGGGCGCGGGGTTTGCGGGGCCGCCCGGCCGCGGGTTTGCGGTCGGCGGGTTCTTCGGCCGGATCGAACATGGGCTGCTCCTGCGAGATCGGCAACGTGAGCCTCCCAATAGAGTCGGCGCGACCGGTCCGTGGTTCACGGAGGCTCACCCATGATACGCGATCACGGGCGCTTTTTGGGCGCGCAAAAAAACCGCCCGGCGCGGGCCGGGCGGTTCGTGCGGTGCGCGTTCGCGCCCCCGACTACGGCTTGTGCTGCTTGTGGCACGCGCCGCAGTTGAACCCGCCGACGCTCTTGCTGACCGCCTTGGCGTCCTTGTCTTCGGTCGCCTTCAGGATGGCCTTCGTCGCGTCGCCGAACTTGGTGCACTGTTCCTTCCACGAGGCGTCTTCGCCCTTCGGCGGCTTGTTCTTGCCGATCACCTTGCCGAGGTCGGCCCACTCCTTCGCCAGCTTCTGAGCGTCTTCCCACTTGCCGTCCTTCGCCGCGGCCGGGATCGACGTCTTGTAGCCGCCCTTGCCGAAGCTCTTCTTCATGATGTCCCCGACCGCCGGGGTCTTGTCTTCGGCCGCCGTGGTGGTGGCCCCGCCGACGGCGAGAACCACAGCCAGGAGACCGAGCGACGCCGCCAGCGTCACTTTCAGGATCTTCCGCATCGAACAACTCCTCAACTTCGCAACCAGACCGAGAGCGGCGTGCATGACCGTCATGCACGCAACCCGCGGACTATACTCGTACCCCGAAGGGCAATGAGTCTGTACCAGAATCCCGACAATGGTTGGCGCGGACGCGCGGCCCATTGGTTCTTCGCCTGTTCGTGGCCCATTCAGTGGCTCGCGGCGGGAATCGAACCCGCCGCCGGCTGGACCGCGGCCGTAACACCCGACCCGGATCGTTGCCAATCACCGAGAGCGTGGGGTTCCTCTCACAGAATCACCTCTCGCGGATCGGGCGCACCGTCAGCGGTCGTGAAGCGCCGGCCTCTCGCCGGTTGAGACGCGAGCCGTGCGGGGGATATTCACGAGAACCCGCGCGAAGTTCCCCGACCGGCTCCGTTCGGAGCGCGTGGGAAGGCTGCGCGGGCGCGTCAGGCTCGCGGGGGCGGGGCGGGGGGCGGGGGCGGGGGCGTCGCGACGAGCGCGACCCAGTGGCACGTTTCCGGCTCCGAGGCGCGATCGGTCGGTTCCGCACCGGCGGGCGGGGGCGGCACGGCGGGCTCCGCGGTCGCGGTCGGGGCCGGCTTGTCGCACTTGCACTGGCTCACCGGCGCGATGGTCGATCCCGCGGGCGCGGGTTCCGTATCGTTCTTGCTCGCGCAGCACGATTTCGGCTCATCGGGTTCTTCGACCGCCGCGCAGCAACTCGGTTTGGCTATCGACTTGGGCTTCGGTGCGGGCGATTCGGGCTTCGGTTTGGTGCAGCAGCACGCGGACGCGGCGCGATCCACAGGCGAGCAGGCGCAGCTCGCGGTGGAACACGCGGTGGCGCTCGCAACCGGCTTCAGGTTCGCGACGGCAGCGACCGGCAACGCGATCGCCGGGGTCAACTGGCCCATCAGGGCCAGGACCGCGAGAGCGGTTCGCAGGGTGTCGGAGAGTCGCACGCGCACGCGAGTCACCACAACGGGGAGTCAGGGGAAGGATAAGTGCCGGTTCGCGCCGCGTCAAGCGCCGAGATGCGCGAACCCGCGCCCTACCAAAGACTTGCCGCGCGCCGTATGATCCTGGTGTCAACCTACCTCCGGTCCCGGCCCGGCCCCGACCTTCCGGGGAACGCGCCGGGGGGAAACGTCTCCGGTCCCGCGCCGACCTTCCGGCGACCCGGCGGGACCACGGCACACATCAATTCGGGTACATGCCGCCATGACCCCCTGGCACCGCAACGAGTACATGCTCAAGGGCCTGTTCCTGGGCCTATGGGTGTTCTTCGCGCTCCAAGTTCCCGCGAGTTCCGCCGACGCCTGGAAGGACATCTTCTGGGTGCTCGGTTGGACGTGCGGCGGGCTGGCCGTCGGACTCGCCATCGGCACCGCGCGGCTCATGTCGCGCGGCATGAAGCCGTGGGACAACTGGAAGGCGTTCCCGCTTCTGGTGCTGCTCGAAAGTCCGCTGTTCATCTACGCCGGCATCATGCTTGGCCTCGGCTTCGGCGTGCTGTCCGGCAGCGAGTTGCTGCACCAGTATTCCGAACCGGTGGCGAAGGCCTTCGGCCTCACCTGGAACGACATCAAGCACACGCCCCCGGTCGGCGACTGGCTCGTGTACTGCGTCGTCGGCGGCGTGGTGCTGGGCCTGGGCCTGTACCAGATGCGGAAGATGGAAGACGGACAGTGGCGGTTCCTCACCGGGCTGGGCGTCGCGGCGGCGCTGGTGTACCTGGCGTCCGAGTACGTCATGGACATCAAGGTGCCCGACCGCACGGACCCGGAAAAACTGGTGCCGCTGTTCGAATCGAAGGTCGCGCGATTCAATCTCGGCATCTACCTGCTGCTCGGCCTGCCGTTCTTTTATCTGCTCACGTTCAGCGGCGAAGCGGAAGAGTCCGAAGTCGAGATCATGACGCTGTGCGCCACGCTCGGCGTGTCGCTGTGGTTCCTGGGCTTCGGCGAGGGCATGGGCGGCGCGATGCCGTTCTTCGCCCCGCTAAGCATCTACTTCGTCTACGCGACCCGCGTGCTGCCCGGTCTGCGGGTGTTCAAGCACGTCCTGCGCGGGTTCAGCTACATGAACATGGGCCGGCTCGCGCTCGCGATCCGGTTCTTCCGCCGCGCGCTCGAACTGAACCCGAACAGCCCGCTCGCCAACGAGGGACTGGTCTCGCTCCACAACAGCCTCACGCTATCAAAGCTGGACAAAGACCCGGACCTCGTGGAATCGCTCGACTTCGGACTATGCCTCGACCGGGCGCACGCGCTGCTCATGCGCCCGCCCACGCCGGAATCGCGCGCCGAGGCCGAACGGTTCCTCAACCTCGTCACCGAGAAGAAGCCCGCGTACCTCGCCCGCATCGACTACCTGCGCGTGCTCTCGCTGATCCACGCCAAGACCTACGACACCGCGGCCGACACGCTGGCCCGGTTGCTGAACCCGGAGACGCCGGGCTACCACGCGGGCCTGCGCAAGAGCGTGCTGTTCGACTCGTGGTTCCTCGCGCTCGACGGCCCCAAGCCGCTCACGGATCGCCTCGGCTGGGACGAGTTGAACAAGCCCGGTCGCCGGATGGAAGCCATCGCCGCGGTCGAGCGCCGGCTCGCGGCCGACCCGAACGACGACAAGGCGAAGGAGTATCGCACGATGCTCTACAGCCAACTCCAGGAGGGCGAGTTCGTCGCGGCGGCAGCGATCGCGGAGCCGAAGGACTTCAACTACGAGTACGTCGAACAGCTCGGCTATCAGCTCGTGGACGACAACGATCCGGACCGGCGCGAGCGCGGCACGGGCTACCTCCGCATCGCCGGGCGCGGCCTGCCGGAGCGCGGTCCGGGCATTTTCAAGAAGCTTGCGGACGTGACCGAGAAGGCCGGCGACCACGTCACCGCGCGCGGGTACACCGAGCAGGTGCGGCGCGTCGGCAAGCACGTCGGCCCGCGCAATCTGGCGAAGGACCAGCGCGAACTCTATTACGCCGCGCTCCGCAAGCTCTCCGCGCTCGTGGAAACGGAAGGCGACACGATCAAGACGGATGCGGACGCGGCCGACGCGCGGGGCGATGCTCAGACCCGCACCGCGAAGGACGCGGAGGCCAAGCCGTACTTCGAGTCGGCCATCGAGTACCAGCGCGAGTACCTCGACGGCGGCGGCGGCGCGGCGCTGGAGGCGTACCGCAAGATCGCCGAACTCTACGGCAAGCAGCGTGACCCGCTCAACGCGGTGCTCAACACCGAGGCCGCGCTCGCGTACAGCAGCTCCGATGCCGACCTGCTCCGCAAGCGCGACAGCTACTACTACTCGGTGCCCATCGAGCGCCTCGTCGCTGTCAAGGAAAACGTCGGCAAGTGGTTCGACGTGGGCTACTGCGTGAAGAAGGCGATGAGCGTGCTGAACGCGAAGGAGGCCGACGCCGACCTGCTCGACTGGGCCACACACCTGACGCGGCTGGCGAAGGTGATCGAGCCGACCAGCAACCGCACGCGCCTCGTGGAGGGCCGGTGCCTGCTCCGCAAGGGCGACCGCGACGCCGGCCTGTCGGTCCTCGAAGACGTGCGCGAGAGTCAGAAGGGATCGGGCGACGAGGAAGAGGCGTGGTACACCGCGACCCGCTTGCTCGGCCAGTTGTACCTGGACGAACTGAGCCGCCCGGAGCTGGCGCTGCGGGCGTACATCGACTACAAGGAGTTCCACAAGAGCGGGGCCGACACGCTGTTCCAGATCGCCAAGTGCTACGAGGCCATGAACGACCTGTCGAACGCGATCAAGTTCTACACCGCGGTCACGGCCTACGAGGAGCACCCGCGCTTCTGGGACGCGAAGGACGCGCTCAAGCGGCTGGGGAAGGGGTAGGTCGCGGTCGAGCGAGGCTTTGCGAGAGAGGCCCGACGGCCAATAAGCTGTGCGCATCTGCCCCTGGCTCTTGGCCTTCGGCAGAACCGCTCGGCTTGCTGGCCGTCGGGCCTCTCTCGCAAAGCCTCGCTCGAC
>SXHE01000846.1 GCA_005773755.1 Planctomycetia bacterium | reverse complement strand
GCCCGGACGCCCGCATCACGGACGTCCACGCGCTCATGTTCGACCTGTTCATCGAACTGGGCGCGGACGACGACACTGCGACGTTCCCGGTCATCTACGCCAGCGGCCGCGCGGGCATCGCCACCACCGACCTCGCGGTCGAGCCGAAAGACCTCAGCCCACTGTTCGACGCGATCCTGAACAACGTGCCCGCGCCGGACGTGAACCAGGAGGCCCCGCTCCAGATGCAGGTGTCCGCGCTGCAGTACAGCGAGTTCGTCGGCAAGATCGCCATCGGCCGCGTGTTCAACGGCTCGATCAAGAAGAACCAGAAGGTCACGGTCGTCAAGCAGAAGGACGGCTCCACGTTCAACGACACCGTGGTGCAGGTGCTGGAGTTCGACCGGCTCGCCAAGCGCGAGGTCGAGGAGATTCGCGCGGGCGACGTGTGTGCCGTGGTCGGGATCGACGACGCGGACATCGGCGACACCATCTGCGCCTTCGACATCCCGAAGGCGCTCCCGCCGCTGACCATCGACGAGCCGACGCTCGACATGGTGTTCCGCGTCAACGACTCACCGTTCGCGACCAAGGACGGCAAGCCGCTGACCAGCCGCGAGTTGCGCGACCGGCTCAACCGCGAGCTGCAACACAACGTCGCCCTGCGCGTCGTGCCCGGCGAC
Source organism: Planctomycetia bacterium (assembly GCA_005773755.1). Lineage (GTDB taxonomy): Bacteria > Planctomycetota > Planctomycetia > Gemmatales > Gemmataceae > Gemmata. The sequence goes on along the minus strand of SXHE01000846.1, from coordinate 2,472 downwards.
CGCGAGAGCGAGTTCATCGTCAGCGGGCGCGGCCTGTTGCACCTCGGCGTGCTGCTCGAGACCATGCGCCGCGAGGGGTCCGAGATCGCCGTCGGCAAGCCGCGGGTGATCGTCAAGGAGATCGACGGCCAGAAGATGGAGCCGTACGAGTACCTCGTGGTCGAGGTGCCCAACGACCACCACAACGTGGTGATGCGGCTGGTACTGGAGCGCCAGGGTGAGTTCCAGCGGATGGAGAGCCACCGCGGGATCACGCAGGTCGAGTTCCACATCCCGGCCCGGTCGCTGATCGGGCTGCGCACCCGGATGCTGACCGCGACCCAGGGCACCGCGATGATGCACCACAACTTCCTCGACTACCGGCCGCTGAGGGGCGCGCAGGCCGGCCGCGCGACCGGGGTGTACATCTCGAAGAACACGGCGAAGGTGACCGCGTACTCGGCCGAAGGGCTGTCCGGGGCGCTGTTCGTGGCCCCGCAGGACGAGGTGTACGAGGGGCAAATCGTCGGTGAGCACGGCCGCGACAAGGACATGGTGGTGAACGTGACCGACCCGAAGCCGCTGACCAACATGCGGGCCAGCGGCAGCGACGCGAAGGCCGTGCTCAAGCCGCCGACCGTGTTCTCGATGGAAATGGCCCTGGAGTTCATCGAGGACGACGAACTGGTGGAGATCACCCCCAAGTCGATCCGGATGCGCAAGCTGTGGCTGAAAGAAGGCGACCGCAAGCGGCTCTCGCGCACGCAGTCGTAACGGCCGATCAACGAGGGGGGCCGCGGGCGCGCGTCGCTCGCGGCTAGGCCCCCGCCTCGACAACCACTTCGACCGCTTTCAACTCGGCCCCGTCGAGCGCGCCCGCGGCCTCGGCAACCGCCGGGCGCACCCCGTCGAGCCACTCGTCGTCCAGAAGCCCGCCGCGCAACGGGGCGAACGCCAGCAGCAGTCCGTCGGTGGTGGTCGCACACCGCTCGCGGGCGAGGGTCAGTCGCAGTCGCTTGTCGATCGCGCGCAGGCGGGTGACGAACCACGCCGCACCCAGCCCCGCGCGGGCCGGGTCCGCGCCCGCCGGCAGCGCGAACGTGACGTGCAGCCAGCGCTTGGGGGCCGGGTTCAGCACGATAATGTTCGTGCCGTCCGCCTCGGCCGACGCCCGATCGAACGGGACCGGGAGCGGCACCGCCGGGGTCCGAGCGGGCAGGCGCGGGTTCTTTTGTGTCATGGCAGTTGTTCCACGAAGAAGTATTCGTTCGCGATCACCTTGCGAACCCGTCGGCCCGTTCGGAACAGGCGAACCGAGTACCGGCCCGCGCCGACGACCGGCACGTTCCACAGGCGGAACACATAGTCCCGGAGCGGTTCGTTCGGGCGAAACGTGACCTGATACGGCGGGTAGTAGTTCACCGACCGCTCGCCCTCCGGCGCGTCGAGCCAGAAAACTTCGATCTCGAACCGCCCGACGCCCGTACCGTCCACGAACCGCGCCAACATGTTCAGTTCTGGAATCACGGCCGGAAACTCGACGTCGCCGGCGAACGTGTGAAAGTGTCCGACGCCGAGCAGGTCGTAGAAGTTGCGTGTCCCGACCGGCGGAATCACACGCGCCTTCAGGCACGCGATCCAGTGCTGAACGACCAAACGGCTCATCCGGCAACCTCCCGCGGTCGGTGCATTCTACCACGGCGCGCGCGGCGCGCTCAATCGCACCGCGCATAACAAAACCGCCGACCCAGCGGCCGGCGGTTCTTGGTTGGGCGCGTCCCTCGTGCCCGCGCGGTCAGGTCGCGGCGGGGGCGTCGGTCGTCACCGGTTCGGCCACGGGCTTGACCGCGGGCACCGTGGCGAGCGCGGCGGTTCCGTTGGTCGACGGCTCCGCCAGCTTCGCGCCTTTGCCCTTGCGCGGCTTCTTCTTCGCGTCCGCGGGCTTCGCGAACTTCTTCACCTGTTCTTCCATCTCCTTGCCCGGCTGGAACGTCACCACGTTCTTCGCCCCCACGCTCACCGGGTCACCGGTGCGCGGGTTCCGCGCTTTGCGCGGCTTGCGCTGCTTCACCTCGAACACCCCGAAGTTGCGCAGCTCGATCCGCCCGTCCTTCACGAGCGTCTCGATGATCGCCTCGAACGTCCACTGGACGATCTCTTTCGTGGCGAGTTGCGTCAGGTTGTGCTTCGGAATGAGCTTCTTCTTGTTGGCGCGGTCGCAGATGGTGCGGACGATCTCTTTTTTGGTCACGAGAGTAGTCCCTCGGTGGAGTTCGGCCCGAAGTCCTTAGGCGTGAGCTGTGACCTAAGTCTAGACAGCACCGGAAGTCGCGTCAAGAAAATAGCCCGTCAGGAGTTGCGCCGCAGGACCGTGAACACAAGGGCCGCTGCGCCCAGTACCAGAAGGCACCATTCGGGCGTGCGGCCCAGTTCGCGGCAAACCTGAACGATCGCGTTCGCCGGTGGCCGAGCGCGCCCGGCGCGCGCCAGTTC
>SXHE01000845.1 GCA_005773755.1 Planctomycetia bacterium | reverse complement strand
GTCGAGGTTGAGCACGCCCGCGAGCGCCCGCAGTTGGAGCAGGCGCGCGAGTTGGTCAACCGTCCGGGGAGCGGGTGCCGCGATCTGGCCCTTCTCGTCGCGCGGGTGGAAGTAGATGTCCTCTACCTGGCGCGGGGTCAGTTCCCAATACTCGGACAGCGGGCGCTTGAACTCCGCGACCCAGACCGCGAGCCGCGTTGTTAGCCCCCCGCGCGATACCGCCGGCGCGGGGGCTTCGCTTTTGGGCCGGTCGTCTTCTTGTCGGGGAACGTCGCTTCGATGACCTCGTCGAGGATCCGCGACACCTCTTCCGTGCGCTCGGTCAGCAGCTCGAACACCTCGCTCTCGGACGCCCCGCAGAGCGCTTCGAGCAGCAGCACCGCGCCGCGTTCGGTCTTGAGCAGCTTTTGCGTGGTCGGGGACGTGAGCGCGTAGTAGCCGTCCTCGTACTTCGCGCGCAGGTCGTCGAGTCGCTTCAGGTACTCGTCGAGCGGGTAGGCGTCGCGCATGTCCGCGAGCGCCGCCCGCGCGCGGTCGTACAGCTTCGCCTCCAGCGCCAGCAGCGCCCCGCCCGTGAGGGCGCGGACGAAGGTGAACGTCTTCCCGTTGTGCTCGATGCTGCGGCCGGGGGCGTTCGGCCCCGCACACTTCGCCGTTTCGCTCATGTGAAGCTCACCGTAAACGCGCCGTCGGACTCGAACACACACGACACCCCGCCCGGTTCCCCGCCGGCAGAAACCTCGTTGCTGTACTCGATGTTCGCGAGCCGCGCGCTCACGACGATCTCGACGCCCACGGCCCAGCCGAGGTGCAGTTCGTAGACGGTGTGGAGCACGAGCGGCATGTTGCCCTGGTTGTACGGCCCCTCCATCGTCACCTGCCCGGAGATGCCGCCGGCCGCGGTGCGCTGGAACGCGGACCCGAACGCGAAGAACTTCTTCACGCCGCCGTCGATGGGGAACGTCCACTTGCCGAAGTTGTAGGCGACCGCGCCGAGCTTCGTGTACCCGTCGTTGCCGCTGATGAAGTTGTCCGGCATCAGGCAGTACCTCCGAGGATGACGACGGTTGCCGTGAGCGCGTCCGCGCCGCTGTTGGTGAACTTGAGCGTCTTGTGTGTGGCGTCAACCGCCGTGCCGGTGGCGTTGTCCGCGGCCTCGGTCATCAGGTACGTCTGGTTCGCCAGGACCGTGACGGCCGCCATGTTCCAGACCAGCCCGTTCGCCGCGCCGGGTTCGACCACCAGATCGCAGTCCGCGTTGGCCGCGACGGTGGGCACCACCTGAACCACGATGCCGAACACGCGGTTCAAGGTGACCGCTTCGCCCGCCAAGTTGGTGAAGCTCGCGAGGTCAACCGTCGTCGTCGCCGCGCCCGCGAGGGACAGCTTCGCGGCGTAGGCTTGCGTCCACTCTTCGAGATCCACGCCCGCGAGCGACACGGTCACGCTGTCTTCGCCCTGCACAATCGACGGCCACCCGGTCACGGTCTTTTCGAGCGTGAACTTCAGCGCAGCCACGAGTGACAGGTCGGCGAGCGGCATGGGTTACGCCACCAGGGTGCGGATGTAGACGCTGGCCGCGCTCGCGCCGGCGTTCGTCCAGTAGGTCGTTGAAACCGCGCTCGTGAACGGGTTCGTCAGCCCGCAGCCCTGATACCAGACGAACGGTTTGCCCGCGGTGATCGTGATGGTGTTGCCGCCGGTCGCGTCGGTGGCGTTCGTTTCCAGCGTCACCGTCACGTCGCTCTTGATGTAGATGAGCCGCAGGTTCGTGTGGTTGAACGCGATCCCTTCCTGCTGGTCGGTGCCGATGGCGACGCTGATGTTGCCCTCGGTCGCGAGTTCGCCCGTGAGCGTGACCGTGTCCGAGATGGGAACGGTGCCGCCGGTGTGACCGGTCGAAAGGGTGTGACTCACGGCCATTAGCTCGCCCTCGTCTCGTAGGTCCAGACCGCAAGCGTGATCTGGTTGTAGTCGTACCCCTCGTTCAGCTTCGACCGGTCGAACAGCGCGCCGGGCACGATCTCGACCCGCTTCACGGCGCTGACCGCCATGAGAGGCGCGGGCTTCATGTAGTCGGCCCGAACCGCCTCCCGCCAGTCGCCGTGTTCGTCCCGGTTCGTCGCCGCGTCGTGGTCGTTCGGCGCGATGAGCGTGATCTCGATTCGGTACTCGACCTTGAAGGTCGAGCCGAACGCGATCCGGGTCACGCTGTCCGGCACTTCCGCGCCCGTGACGTTCACCTGATACGCCGCGTCCACCGGCTCCTCGCGCTTGGGCAACTTGCGGTTCACCACGGTCAGCGCGTTGGCCCCGATGGTCCGCGCCGCGGCGGTCTCCTTCGTGACGACCGCGGCGATGATGGTGCCCAGCGTGCTCACAGCGTCTGCGCTCCGGTGCTCTTGATGACAACCAGCCGATAGCGCTGCACCCCGTTCGCGTCCCGGTCGAGGTAGCCCACGCTCCGCACGATCCAGACCAGCGAATCGAACGAGAGCCGGTCGCCGATTGCGGGCAAGAACCCGCCCGCGCACTTCGCCTTCCACAGATGAAAGACGCTGGCTTGCTGTTGGAGCAGGGCCGGGTCTTTCTCCACGTCCTCGCGCTCGATGCCGTGGCGCTGGCAGTGGGTGATGCTCGCCGCGGTGCCGAACGTGCCCTCGGCGGTCT
>SXHE01000844.1 GCA_005773755.1 Planctomycetia bacterium | reverse complement strand
GGCAAGCCGCCGTGCTCCCACTCGTCGCACCACAGCTCGTCGGTCGTGCCCCACATGCTCTCGAAGTTCCACACCGAGCAGTGCGTGACCAGGCACTTGAACCGCTTGGCCGCGGCCTCGTTGACCGCGAACCAGTTCATCATGTACCCGCCGAAGCTGCCGCCGGCCGACGCGATGCGGCTCTTGTCCACGTACTCCAGTTTCTCGACGTAATCGAGTCCGGCCATCAGGTCGCGGAAACACTTGCCGCCCCAGTCGCCGGTGATCTCGTCCACGAACGTCTGGCCGAACCCGGTGCTGCCGCGCGGGTTCGGCATCACCACGACGTAGCCCTGCGCGGCCCACGTCTGCGGGTTCCAGCGGAAGCTCCAACTGTCTTCCCACGCGCCCTGCGGCCCGCCGTGAACGAGGTACACGACGGGCCACTTCTTGGTCCCGTCGAACCCCGGCGGCTTCAGAATCCACATCTGCATGTTCACCTTCTGATCGGGCCGCGGCTTCCCCTTCTCGTCGGGGCCCAGCTTGCGCGACTCGACCGGAACTTCCACCGAGTCCGGCCGGCGCAGGTCGAGTTCATCGAGCAGCTTTTCGTTCACCTTGCTCACGTTAACCGGCTTGGGCTTGTCGGCGGGCCACCAGTGGGCGTGAACCTCCGCCGGGTGGTCCATCGCGGCCACGGTGTACGCGAGCATGTTGCGCTGGCGCGACGCGGACAGCGAGCCGCTGGCCCCGGTCGCGTACTGGAGGTCGAGCCGCGAGCCGTCGGCCGGCACCAGGAAGATCGCGGTCGAGCCGAGCGAGTCCGCCGTGAACGCCAGCGCGCGCTCGGCGTCGCCGACCCAGGTGAACTCGTTGGCGGACAGGTCGTACTTCGCCGTCGCGCTGGCCGGCTTGCCGGCGAGCGTGCCGTCGGGCTTCACGTCGGCGACCATCAGCTCCCACTTGTCGGCCTCGTACCCGGCCTTCTTCTGCGCGCGCCACGCCAGCTTCTTGCCGTTGGGCGAGAACCGCGGCCCGCCGTCGGCGGCCGTGTTGCCCGCCGTCAGCGTCTCCCACTTGGTCGCGGTGTTGGTCACGCTGACGCGGCACAGGTCGTAGTTGGTGCTCCAGGCCTCGTCCTTCTCCGGTACCGCGGTGAACACGAGGAACTTGCCGTCCGGCGTGAAGGCGAAGTTCTCGCCGCTGTCGAACGTCGAGGAACTGGGGTTGGCGTCGCGGTCGCCGGGGGTCACGTTTCGCGGCTCCCACTTCGGAACGGGCGCGGCCGGCGACTCGTGCTTGGCGTAAGCCACCTTCTGCACGAACAGGTGCTGGCGCTTGTCGCCGACGTATTCGTCCCAGTGGCGGTAAAAGAGTTTGGTAAAGGTTTTCGCCTTGACGGGGCTTTTCTCGATCTCGTCGTCCTTCTCCTTGTTGAGCTTGTCGCTCTCGGCGAACGGCTTCGCGCTGAACTCCGGGTATACGGTGGACACGAAGGCGACGTGCGTGCCGTCCGGCGACCACACGCCGCCGCTGGCCCCGGTGCTGATGTCCGTGACCTGCTTCGGTTCCTCACCGGCCGCGAGCACCCACAGTTGCATCGAGCCGGACCGCGTGGATTCGAACAGGATGCGCTCGCCGTCGGGCGACCAGCGCGGGTTGGCGTCGCGCTTGCCCTTGGGGTCGGTGAGTTGCTTGGGCGCGGCCTTGCCGTCGGTCGGGGCCAGCCACAGCGCGGTGCTGCTCTTGTTCTTGTCCAGATCGACGGTCGTGACCTGATACACGACGGTCTTGCCGTCGGGGGAAATCTGCGGCGCGCCCGCGCGCTTGAAGGCGAACAGGTCGTCCACCTTGACGGGCCGCTTGTCCGCGGCGGGTGCCTGCGCGGCGCAGACCAGCGCGAGCGCGAAGCAGGGAACGAAATACCTTCGCATGAGTAACCCCCAGTGGATTCCGCGACGCGCAGTGGAGCCTGCGATACGCCCGTTGTAGGCGAACAGCCGCGCGCAAAAAAGACCCCGCGGCCGTTTGGCCGCGGGTCGGGGGTCTCGTCGGGAGTGGTGACGTTAGAAGTTCGGGAGGGTCTCGCCGCCGCTCCAACTGGCCGCGTTCCGGTAGGTGTCCAAGCTGACCGACGCGGTGATGAACTTGACCGAGCCGTCGGCGAGGCAGAAGTTGCCGCCGTTGGGGTGCCGGCTGCGGAACGAGTACACGTTGGGCCAGTCGCCCGGGTTGTTGAACCCCGGCTGGCCGTTGACCAGCCCGTTGTTCAGGGGGATGCACGCGGTGCCGTTGGCCCCGTTCGCGTAGTACCAGGCGTTGTGGACGTTCAGCGCGCCAAGGTCCTCGCCGATCATCAGGGTGTTGGCCGTGCCGTCGGCCCCCGTGATCTGGTTCAGGGTCAGCGTGCGGCGGAAGTCCGAGCGGTAGAAGATGCCGTCGCCGGTGTCCAGGCCGTTGTTGCCGAACGCCCCGCCCGAGTTCAGTTGGAAGCTGCCCCAACCCCAGTTCTTCCCGCTCACGCCCTTGTAGCTGGTCGATGCGACCGACTGCCCGCCGGGGTGGTTCGCCACGCCGGTCCGCAGGTCCGCGGTCGTGTCGCTCGGGCACTTGAAGGTCTTGACGAACGTGTTGCCCAGTGCCGCCGCACTACCCATGACGGTTTCCGGGGTGTTCCCGAGACCACCGTTACGGAACAGGTTGTCCTGCTCCATGTACGGGAGGATGCGGGCCAGGAAGCTGTACTGTCGGGCACCGGTGTTCCAGCAGCACCCGGAGTTGGCGACCGGGTCGCCGTTGTACGGCATGCGGCCGTTGGCGTCGTTGTAGCTGTGGACCGCGACGCCCAGTTGCTTGAGGTTGTTGGAGCAGCTCATGCGGGCTGCGGCCTCGCGCACCTTCTGCACCGCGGGCAGCAGCAGCCCGATCAGTACCGCGATGATCGCAATGACGACTAACAGTTCGATCAGCGTGAACCCACGCCGACTCTTGGGAAGAGACATTACCGACCTCCGAGGGCGAGTGATAAAAGTGAACGATGACGCCAGCGAGAGGGGTAAATGGAAGTAACCCATCCGCAACGCCACTATGAGCGCGGGGTTCCGCCAAACACAAGGAGATTTTTCCGCTCGCCCTCCTCTCTCACCGTCAATTCATTTGTGAAAGCCACACGTCTCGTTCACGAGAACAACGGAGGAACGTCGGTCGCGGGCACACGGCCTTCTCATTTGTGAGCCCCACTCAACCCGCGCAAAAAAGAACCCGCGGCCGTTTGGCCGCGGGTCTCGTCGGGAGTGGTGACGTTAGAAGTTCGGGAGGGTCTCGCCGCCGCTCCAACTGGCCGCGTTCCGGTAGGTGGCGAGAGCGACCGACGCGGTGATGAACTTGACCGAGCCGTCGGCGAGGCAGAAGTTGCCGCCGTTGGGGTGGCGGCTGCGGAACGAGTACACGTTGGGCCAGTCGCCCGGATTGTTGAACCCCGGTTGGCCGGCCACCATGGCGTTGTTCAAGGGGATCGCGCACGTCCCGTTGGCCCCGTTCGCGTAGTACCAGGCGTTGTGGACGTTCATCGCACCGAGGTCCTCGCCGATCATCAGGGTGTTGGCCGTGCCGTCGGCCCCGGTGATCTGG
>SXHE01000843.1 GCA_005773755.1 Planctomycetia bacterium | reverse complement strand
CCGGCCGCTTTGGGCCGGCGGGTGAGGGGCAACCACCTCCACCGCCATGGAACCATATCACTCATCGACAACGGGCACCTCGGCGTGTGGGTCGCCGAAAGCCCGCCATCGGTCCCTGTATTCGAGGATGTCCTTCCTGTACAGCGAGTACCACTCCGAGTTCGGAGACTTGCTGTAGACCGTGCGTTCCTTGACCAACTTGCTGGGCACGACAAAATACTCAGGCACTGGCCCGGCGTCCCGTGAGCGCAAGTTAACGAGAACATAGACGTGCGTGTCGGACACGACAGTGTGCTTGCCAACCAGCCAGAAACCGGCGGCTGCGGAGTTGGTCTTGACCTGCACAGAGAACGCTCGCTGGCACGCCTGATCGGTGACGAGAATGTCGGCCGCCAGAGCGCTACGTGAGGTGGTCGAAGCGATGAAGCCGAGTCTCGATAGCTCCGCCGCGACGAGGTACACACCACGCATCCCAGTCAACTGAGCCTTCATGCCACGCTCCCCGCCGTCGCTCAACTCGATATCCGCCTGATCCGCCCGGTCAGGCCCTCGCACTCTACCCCCGATCTGTCCTCGGCGAAAGTGACCCGAAAAGACCGGACGGATTTTCTTGACTTCTGTACACCAGTCGCCCATCATTGTTTCCAGAGCGCGGTACTTCTCTCCTCCCGACGGGTTCTCTGTCTGGGAACGTCCGTTCTCATTCGTGGGCCGGCCGGCACGGGCCGCATGAAACCCCGCTCGCCCCTCGCGGGTACGCTTTACACATTCCCTCTCTCGCTTCTGGGATACCAGCCATGCGCCTACTCACTCTTGGCTTGACCTTCGCTCTTGCCCTGACTGTCAGCGCTCAAGAACCGGTGAAGCCCAAGTCAAAGCCCAACCCGTGGCAGACGACCGGGGCGGAACCGCTCGCCAAAGACAAAGACAAGGCCGACCCCAACCCGAAGGAAGCGCCGAAGCTGCGGTTGCCCGGTCCGGCGGGTGTGGGTGCGTTCGTCCCCGACCTCGCGTTCACCGACCTCGCGGACAAGGCCGGCAAGCTGTCCGACTTCAAGAGCAGTAAGCTCAGCGTCGTCGCGTTCACCAACACGACCTGCCCCATCTGCAAGAAGTACGCCCCGAGCCTCCAGCGGCTCGAAAAGGAGTGGGCCGCGAAGGGCGTGACGTTCCTCTTTGTGAACCCGACCAAGACCGACAAGCCGGCCGAGCACGGCTTCACCGGCCGCTACGTCCACGACACGGACGGCACGCTCACCGCCACGTTCGGCGCGACCTCCACCGCGGAAGTGTTCGTGCTGGATGCCGCCCGTACCGTGCAGTACCGCGGCGCGATCGACGACCAGTACGGCCTCGGTTACGCGCTCGACAAGCCGCGCTCGAACTACCTCACAGTCGCGCTGACCGATCTGCTGGCCGGGAAGGTACCCGTTGTGCAAGCAACCACCGCGCCGGGGTGCGAACTGGCGGTTGCAGCGAAGCCGCAGGCGGCTGAGGTGACGTATCACGCCCGCATCGAGCGCATCATGCAGGCGAACTGCGTCGATTGCCACCGCAAGGGCGGGGTCGCGCCGTTCGTCCTCGACACTTACGACGACGTCGTTGCGAACAAGGCGATGATTAAGAAGACCGTGGACAAGGGGACGATGCCACCCTGGTTCGCGGCCCCGCCCAAGAAGGGCGAACACTCGGCCTTCGCCAACGACCGCACGCTGACCGACGGCGACAAGAAGGATCTGTTCGCGTGGCTGGCCTCGGACATGAAGAAGGGCAACCCGGCCGACGCCCCGCTGCCGCGAAACTACGCCAGCGGGTGGGGCCTCGGCAAGCCGGACGCGGTGTTCCAACTGCCCAAGCCGATCGCGATCAAGGCCGAAGGCGTGATGAACTACCAGAACGTGATCGTGCCCACCGAGTTCGATGAGGACAGGTGGGTGCAGGGGTTGGAAATGCAGCCGACGGCGCGCGAGGTCGTTCACCACGTCCTGGTGTTCGCGGTGCCGAAGGGGTCGCGCGGGGTCGGCGGCGAGGCGCAGGGGTTCTTCGCCGCATACGTGCCCGGCAGCACCGCGCTGGTGTACCCGGAGGGCTACGCGAAGAAGCTGCCGAAGGGGAGCGACCTGCGGTTCCAGATTCACTACACGCCGAACGGCAAGGCCACGACCGACCAGACCAGGATCGGCCTCGTGTTCGCGAAGGAGAAGCCGCGGTACGAGGTTCGCGTCAGCGCCGCGGTGAACCCGGCGCTCAGCATCCCGCCCGGCGCGGACAACCACAAGGTCGTCGGGTCGATCCCATTCATCCCGTGGGACTGCCGCATCCTCGCGTTCTTCCCGCACGCGCACGTCCGCGGTAAGGCGGCGCAGTACGAGTTGAAGACGCCCGACGGCAAGACCACGAAGCTGCTGGAGGTGCCGCACTACGACTTCAACTGGCAGTTGCAGTACCGGTTCGCGGAGCCGGTGACGGTGCCGCGCGGCAGCGGGCTGATCTACACCGCGTGGTACGACAACAGCGACAAGAACCCGGCGAACCCCGACCCGAAAAAGACCGTGAAGTGGGGCCAGCAGACGTACGAAGAGATGCACCTCGGCTACGTCGAGTTCGTGATCGACTCGGCGAAGGCCAGCGAGCCGGCGGTGGGGCCGAAGGGCGAGTTCAAGTTCCCGAAAGACGGGGTGCTGATCCCGGCCCAATTCAAGGACGCCTTTAAGCGGTTCGACACGGACAGCAACGGGGTGATCGACCAGAAGGAGTTCGACGCGCTCCCGCAAGCCGTGAAGAACGTCGTGATCGAGTACGTCAAGCGCACCGCGCCGGAACGCGCGAGCCGGTTGCGGGGT
>SXHE01000842.1 GCA_005773755.1 Planctomycetia bacterium | reverse complement strand
GGCGCGGCCGGGGGCGCGGGGCGGAGCGCGCGGAACCCGGCGTAGCCGGTCGCGCCGCCGGCCGCGAACGCCGCGATCCCACCGATTACCGCGGCGCGAGAGAGAAAGCGGCGGCGGGTCGGCACGCGCGGCGGTGGGGCGACCGGTTCCGGTGTCGCGCCAACGAGCGCGGCCAGACACGCGAGCTTCGCGCCGAGTTCCGGGTCCGCTTCGGCGGCCGCGTGCACGGCGCGCGCGTCACCGTCGGGAAGGTCCCCTGAGAGGTACGCGCACAACAGCTCGGTATCGAACGGTGGTGTGATCACGGCCGGGTCCTACTCGGTGTCTTCGGTCATCGAGTCGTAGCACGCGGCCAGAATCGGGCCGATACGAACGGCCACCTTCCGTACCGCGAGCGGACATCGGGCCAGAAAGTCGTCGACCTCGCCCCGCGCGACGGCCCGCCCGTCCCGCGGCGGCTTGCTTAACACGGCGCGAGTGTACTCCTCGGCTTCGGCCCGATTGAACCCCACGACCGTTGGGAACACCTTGTTACCAGTTCGTTCCTGTGACGCCAACAGCGTCGCGGCCGACGCGACCCAAGGCACCCGATTGGGCACCAGACACGACGGTTCGATGTTGAGGAGGCACGCGACCCCCAGAATGAACTCGAGAGTCATATTCTGTTTGCCCGCCAGCCCGCGCTCGATTGTCTGTTCGGTGCGCCCCAACACGATCAGTTCCGACCACGACGACGGCTTACGGCCCGCGGCGCGGTTGACACCAAACGGAGATTCGACAACCCCACCGAAGTGGGGCGCGAGTGCCGTCCACACCGCCTTTCGTGTGCGCGGCGCGTTCCACGCCCACCAGTAATCGAACAGGGCGAACGTCAACCCGTCGTTCATGGAGTGACCCGGCCGCGGCCTCGAAACGGTCTCCGAGCATATCAGACGCGATCATTCACTTTCTGGCGTATCACGCCCGGACGACATTTCACCGCCCCCGATACCATCACGCGGCCGACACCGCCCTCCCCCAAGTTCTGTGAGGTGACCCATGTTTCGCTGGCTTATTACCCGCCCTCTGACTCAGCGCCCGCTTCGTCGGCCCCTCGTCCTTGAGGCCCTCGAAGACCGCACGGTGCCGGCCCTCTTCTCCCCGGCGACTGACTACTCTGTCGGCCTCGGGCCGTTCGACATCACCTCTGGCGACTACGACGGTGACGGCGACTACGACATCGCCACCATGGACGCCGGTGACTCGTCGCGCGGCATCGAGGCCTACGTGACGGTGCTGTTGAACACCGGGAGCGGGGGCGACTTCGAACCGGCGTCCGGTTCACCACTCTTTATCGGCGTCGACGCCCGGTCCGTCACATCGGGCGACTTCAACAATGACGGTATGGACGACATTGCCGCCGCGAACTACGCCGGCTCGCCCGGCGACAAGGCTCGCGTGTTCCTCGCGACGGGCGGCGGCGCGTTTGCTGAAAGCTCATCGAACTCGGTCGGCGGGCGTCCGCGCCAGATCGAAGCGGCCGACCTTAACGCGGACGGCAACGTCGATATTATCACGGCCAACCAGATCTCCGCGACCCTAACGGTTTTGCTGGGCAACGGAGACGGCACGTTCACGCGCGACGGCGACTACTCGGCCAACCTCGCCGGTAGCGTGGACCTCGTCAGGGTGCTCGACTTCAACGGCGACGGCGACCTCGATATCTACACCCTCGGCGGTTCGCCAGGGGCCGCTAACATTCTGCTGGGCGACGGCACGGGCGGTTTCGGGGCCGCAACCGTGCTCGCCGGTTTCCGCGAGCTCGCCGTCGGTGACTTCACCGGCGACGGCAAGCAAGACCTCGCCGTTGAATACTTCGATGGGTCGACTAGCACGCTACGCATCCTGCAAGGCGACGGCTCGGGCGGCTACACGCCGATCGCTGGCGCGTCATACGCCCGCCCCGGAAAGGACCTGACGGCCGCCGATCTCGACGGCGACGGCGATCTCGACCTCGCGTCCGCATTTGGCGGCGAAGACGTTGTGGCCGTACTCCTCGGCAACGGTGACGGCACCTTTACGGCCGACGCGAATTCGCCCTACGCCGTCGGCACCAACCCGCGCGCGATGACCGCGCGCGACTTCAACGGCGACGGCACCACCGACTTCGCTACGGGCAACGGTGCGGACAGCGCGAGCGTGCTGCTGTCCGCCAACGCGCCCCCCACGAACATCGCGCTGAGCAACAGCAGCATGGCTGAGAACCAGCCCACCGGAACGACCGTTGGCACGTTCACCACGACCGACCCGGACAGCGGCGACACCTTCACTTACACGCTCGTCGGCGGCACTGGCGACACCGACAACGCCGCGTTTACCATCGCAGGCGGCACATTGAAGACGGCAGCGGAGTTCAACTTCGAGGTCAAGTCGTCGTACTCCATCCGCGTTCGCTCGATGGATGCTGGCGGCCTGTTCGTCGAAAAGGTCTTTACCATTAGCGTCACCAACGTGAACGAGGCACCCACGATTACCGTGCCCGGTGCGCAGATCGCTTACGAGGACGTGGACAAGGCCATCAGCGGCATTAGCGTTGCCGATGTGGACAGCGGCAGCCTGACGGTCACGCTCGCCGTCGATCACGGCACGCTGACGCTGGGAACGACAACCGGCCTGACGGTCAGCGGGAACGGCACGGGGTCGGTTTCGCTGTCCGGCACAATCGCCGACCTGAACGCGGCGCTCGCCACCCTGCTCTACCGCGGCGGCCTCAACTACGTTGGTAGCGATACGCTTAACCTGAATGCCAGCGATGGTAGCCTGAGCGCGAACAGCAGTGTGGCGCTCGCAGTCAAGTCGGCGGCCCAGCAAGCGACAGACCTACAGGCCCAAGTCGCGGCCCTTCACGCCGCAGGCGTGCTCAACAGCGGTCAAGCCGAATCGCTCAAGTTAATCCTTCGGGACAACAACGGCGACGCCGGCAAAGTGCAGGCATTCCTCAATGAAGTGGCCGCCCTGCTCAACGCCACCATCCTGACACAGGCGCAAGCCGATGTGCTGCTGGGGCTCGGCAACATCCTGTTGCTGAGCGTGACGCGGCGGTAAACCTACGCCTGACTTGCGGCGGCTCTCGCTCAAAGCCGCCGCAAGTCCTCACTTCCCTTCCCGCGCATTGAACTCCAGCTTCCACTTCTGTTTTCCGTCGCGGGATTGGAGCCACAACTCCAGTTGGCCCACGGCCGTCACTTTGCTGTGCAGGTGGACCGGGACCACTTGCCCGCCGGCGGTGGTGCCCTTTGCTTCCAGCGTCGTCTTCACCGGGGCGAGTTCGTCCACCTGGCCCTGCCAGTCCTCGACCACCGCGCCGGGGGCGTCGTCGCGGCGGACCGTGCTGCCGAGGACCCGGAATTCCGCTTCCGTCCCGACGCGCACGCCGACCTCGTAGCTGGGGATGTCCGTTTCGGACCCTTCTTCCATGCCCATCGGGGCGACGCAGATGGCCTTGATCGGCGGGGCGAAGCCGGGCACCGCGGGCATGTTTGTCTCCACGCCGATGTAGTACGCACGGGCCGTGCCGCCGCGAATCCGCACGCCCTTGCCGCGCTTCACAAGGCCGTAGTACGCGGCCCCGCGCGCCACCGCGAGGTCGAGGTCCGCGCCGGGCAGTTCGTGGGTGGCGTCGGCCTTCGCGCTCTTGGCCCACGCGCCCAGCACGCCGAGCAACCGGTTACGCAGCACATCGCCCTTGAACACGCCGCCGTTGAAGAGGATCGCGCCGGGCACGCTCGCGCTCCCAGCGGGTTTCTTCTTCGCGGCGCTCGCACGGTTCGCCAGCGCCTCGGCCTGGCGCGAGAGGAACGAGGCGAGGTGGCGCGTGATGCCGGCGTCCGAGACGTAGGGCAGACCGAGTTCGGCCAGACCGCCAACGCGCCCGGTCGCGGGCGCGGCGTCGCGCGGGCAGTCGGGGAAGAAGCCATCGACCAGCACCTTTTCCAGATCGGCGCGGGCGAGGTCGTGCTTGATCGAGCCGCCGACGATGCTCCGGCCCTTGCCCAGCACCGTGACCGGGGCGCTCTGGAGCTTGGGCCGCGTGAACAGTTCTTCCTTCGCGTTGCGGCAGGCGTAGGTGAGCTGGAGCATCTGCCCGGCGTCCAGCTTAGTGCCCTTCGCGCTCAGCGCCTGAGCGACAGAGTACGCCAGCGCGAGGTCCATGTTGTCGCCGCCGAGCAGGATATGATCGCCGACGGCGACGCGGGTGAGCACGAGTTGGCCGGCTTCCTCGCTGACGGCAATGAGCGAGAAGTCGCACGTGCCGCCGCCGACATCGCAGACGAGCACGACATCGCCGACTTCGACCTGATCGCGCCACTTGTCGTGCGTCGCCTCGATCCAGGCGTAGAAGGCCGACTGCGGTTCTT
>SXHE01000841.1 GCA_005773755.1 Planctomycetia bacterium | reverse complement strand
GGCCGGTTCTTCGTCTTCGCTCTCACCGGCCGGCTCACGCCGGCCGTTCGCCTCACTTCCCGCTGAACTCGTACCTCGCCAGGTCGATGGGGGTCGCGCCGGGGATGTTGGGGCGGGTGAACAGGCGGCGGGCCTGTTCGTCGGCCAGCGGCCGGTTCACCTCGCCGGTCTTCAGTTCCAGTTCCATCTCGAACCTCTGCTCCTCCCACTTCAGCACCATCAGCGTCGGGTGCTGGATCGCCAGCGGCAGGCCGGAGTTCGGGTCGGTGGCGGAGAGCTGCACCGTGCGCGCGGCCTTGATCTCCGCGGAGCAGATGACCTTGCCCTT
Organism: Planctomycetia bacterium; assembly: GCA_005773755.1. Classification (GTDB taxonomy): domain Bacteria; phylum Planctomycetota; class Planctomycetia; order Gemmatales; family Gemmataceae; genus Gemmata. The sequence goes on along the minus strand of SXHE01000841.1, from coordinate 6,971 downwards.
CGTGTCGCGGATCAGGTGCTTCTTCACCTGCGGCTTGGTGCCGGTCGCGGGGTCGCCGTCGAACACGATCTCCTTCACCACCGACACGTTGGCCGGGGTGACCGCGGGCCAGCTCAGGGTGTAGGTGCGGGCCTTTTGGTCGATGTTCACCGTGTACTGGTTGTTCGTCGGCAGCGTGGTCATGCCGAGCGCCTGCATCACCCAGTCCGGGTCGAACGGGATGCCGCCGGGGATCTTCGCCTTACCGTCCTTGAAGTCGTCGTGCGAGGCGAACACGAACATCGGGTTCATGGTGGGCGCGGCGAAGTACACCCAGAACTGGTCGGAGTTGGACCCGAGGTCGACCTTCGTGGCGACGGCCCCGCCCTGACCGGTCATGCGGAAGTTGCGCGGCTGGCTCGCGGCGAGGCTGCCGTGCAGTGCGATCGGCACCGGGATGTTGCGGTCCCGCGCGACGAGCCGCACGTCGCCGTAGTTGATCGACTGGAGCCGCCCGGCCCGCTCGTTCAGGTACGTGACGAACTGGTCGGGCGTCTTCTTCGGCAGCGGCTCGTCGTTCTTCGGGCCTTTGTTCAGGTTCCTGGTGATCCACTCGCACCCGCCGAGCGGGGCGAGAGCGGCGGCGATCAGCAGCAGGCGCAAGCGGTTCATGGCGGTGTCTTGTGGAGGAAGAACGTTCGTCGCCACTCATTCCCAACCGAGCACGCGGAACACTTCACTCTGGACGGCGACGATCTGCTCGTCGCTGAGCCGCGGGTCGGTGACGTGGTGCACCGCGCCGCCGCGACTGTCCTTCACGATCAGCACGTCGCGGCCGGCCTCGTCCCGCGCCGCGTCCTCGAACTTGAACCGCTTGCGGCGCATCAGCAAGAGCGCTGCGACGTAGCGGAAGTTCAGCCCGTCCGCGTCGGCCGTGCCCTTGAGCCGGTCGAAACAGTCGAGCAGCAGGTCGTCGTTCACGACCGGCTTGCGCGGCTTCTGACCGGCGACCGGCACCTTGCCGGCCCAGAACGCGACCGCCCCCGCCGGCGGGCCGGGCCACGCATCGGCCGCGTAGTCCGTGCGCACCAGTTTGCCCGCGTCTTCGGCGAGCACCGCGAAGAACCGGTCGCCGGGGTTCAGCTCGCGGCCGGTCGCGGCACACACCCGCGACGGGGCCTGAATGTCGTACTCGGTCATGGCGAACGACTCGTTCCTAACGCATCGTACTCTTCGCTCCGCGCCCGTAACATCACGGTCGCAGCCCTGTAGCGCCCATTCCGGTTACGGGGGCGCGGATTGTTCCGGTCGGGGCGACCGGGCAACCTGCCGACCCGCCACGGGCTACGGGGCACGCCGGATCAGTTCACCGCGCCGGGCCGCGTCGAGCTGCCGGCGCACCGCCAGTACCGCCTCGCGAAACGGGCTGGTGGTGTCCGATTCCTCCAAGTAGGCGTCGAGCTTCTGGAGCCGCGCCTCGAAGAACTTCGGCCCGTGCTTGGCCGCGTTCGGCAGGAACGGGGCCACGTCCGCGGCGGTCGTGAACGCGGTCTCGATGTCGCGCCGGTAGCGGTCGAAGCCGCGGCCGATGACGCGCGTCGAGTCTTTCAACTCGTACTTCACTTCGACCCACGCCACGAGTTCGGTCGCGAGGCCGTCGCGGTGGCGGATCACCCGGTGCACTTTGCGCGCGGTGCCGTCGAGCGGCGACACCCACACCGCGTCGGCCCGGTGCCACGCCGTTCGCCCGCCGACCGGCTTCGCCCAGTCCGCGTGCTGCTGGTTGGCGACGAGCACGTTGCACCGGGCCGCGGTCACGAACTCGCTGCCCTGCGCCTGCCACGTCTCGGCCGGGCGATTCGGATCGGCGGACGCGAGCACCCACGGCTTGTCGGCCGTGTCCTTCGGTGACCGCGGCGGGAACATGCCGAACTCGAACGGCGCGAACGTGTCGAGCGGAATCGCGGGGAGTACGTGCGCCGGCGTCTTGGCGTCCAGCGCAAAGGGCGCGCCGACCGGCAACAGCCGGTGAACGGTGCCGTCGGAGTGGACGCGAACGAGGTCGAGCCGCGCCGCCGGCGGGGTCGTCTTGTCCGGCGCGCCGCCGGTGATCTTGCCCACGGCCCCGGTCACGGCGTCGTCGCTGCGGCGCAGCAGCGTGAGCACGGCGGCATCCACCCACGTCTCTTTCGTGTCGAGCACCAGCACGCGCACTTCGAGTTTCTGCGCGCGGCGGAACCGACTGCCGACGCGGTCGTTGGCCTCTTCGACCGTCCCCTGAAACGTGAGCTCGTCACCCTTCTGCAAGCCGGTCGGCTCGGCAGCGGGACAGAGCAGCGCGAGTGCGAGGAATCCGCCGGTCACGGCCACCTCTCGACGTGCGGGCGAGGCATCCGAGCCGCCGGACTATAGCGGCCCCGCGGCACGATGCAACGCCAACCCCCTTGCCCGGCGCATCCCGCGCAGATACCGTGTTCGTCGTCGGTCGGGTTTGGGTTTAGCTCGCTAGTCTGTAGCAGGACGATGTTGCGTCGTCCGAGCGATTGCCTTGCTACGCCGCGCGGGGAAGGCTGTTCCAGCACCGCTATCGAAGCGCTTTTGCATAATATTGCGGCGGTCTGGAGCAATCTCGCGGGTCGCGATTCCGCCACAATATTATGCATAAGCGCTTCGGCGGTGCCGCGAGCCTTCCGCGCCCCAGGTGAAGAAGTAGACCCCGACCCGACCGACGCTTTCCGATCTCGCGAAGTGTGGTCTTTGTCTTTACCCCGAAGGGGTTGTATCCAATAGCCCAGGGTCAGCACCGAAGGTGCGCCACCCTGGGCGCGCGACGCGGACGCACGGGTCGCGTCGCTCCTCAATTGCGCGTTGTTCTTCGTTCCGCCTACGTTACCCAGGGTGGCGCTCGCAAAGCCTCGCTGACCCTGGGCTGCTGAATACAACCCCTTCGGGGTAAAGACAGAGGGACGTTCTCACCTCCACCGGGGCCGCTGCCGTGACGCTGTTGCTCGTGTTCCTGATGCTGTTTTTCGGCCTGTTCGCCCTGTTCCTGGGCGGCGGGCTGATCGGGCAGGGATACCTGTACCAGCAGGCGGCCAGCAAGATGCCGGTGCGGGCGCTGGTCGCGGCGCTGCTGGTCGCCGGGTTCGTCACGCTGTGGGTGCGCATCGACAAGGGTTCCCCCGGCCGGTACGACACGTTCTTCAACTTCACCGCGTTCACCTCGACCGAGTTCAACGAGTTCGAGTCGGTGCGCTGGTCCGCGGGCGCGGACAACAGCATCGTGGAAGCGAACGGCAAGCCGGTCGAGACGGTCGCGAAGTACAAACGGGCCGGAACGAAAGGCGCGCCGTTCGTCGAGGAGGGGACCGGCACGCCGTTCGCCAAAACCGGCACCGCCTCCAACGGCCGGTATCTGGTAGCGGCGCTGCGCGTGAAGGGGCCGGACGACGCCGAACCAGTCCGGTTCAACGCGACCTTCAAGGACGGCCCCAACGCGAAGGTCAAAACCTACGCGCCCGACCTGCGGTTCGTGGAAGAGAAGGGGAGCCGGTACGTGGAGGCGGGCCAGCTCGGCACGCTGTTCGTGCCGAGTACCGGCACGGTGGTCGTTTCGCTGCTGCTGAACTTCACGCTGCTGGTGGTGTGGCTGGTGGCGTGGTGGGTGGCGATGCGGTTCTCGGTGGGCCACTCGCTGATGTTCACCGCGGTGCTGGCGGCGGTCACGATGCTGGCCCTGATGCCGGTGCTGTTCAAGCCGAACCGCGCGCCAAAGGCCCCGGCCGCGCCGACCGCGCCGGCCACGACACGGGCACCCGCACCCCTTCACAATTTCTTCGTTTGACAATTCGGGGCCGGTTCGCGATTGTAGACGGTGTCCTTTCTGAGCGGCGGTTCGACCAGCCGCGTACAAAGCCGTCGGGCGCGCGACACGCCGCACCCGACCCCCGACGGGGAAACGTGACCGGCACGCACTACTCGCGCGGCAGTCGTCACACGTTCATCCATAAGGGGTCATCATGCGCACTATTGGGCAACGGCGCGCGTTCACACTGATCGAACTGCTCGTCGTCATCGCCATCATCGCGGTTCTCATCGGCCTGTTGCTGCCCGCCGTACAGAAGGTCCGCGACGCCGCGGCCCGCATGAGCTGCTCCAACAACCTCAAGCAGCTCGGCCTCGCCTGCCACAGCTACGAGGGGAGCGTCGGCAGGTTCCCGTCCGGCTACACCCAGGACCGCATCAACGCCGCCGGCCAGATCTACGTCAGCGGGTCCACCAGCGGGTACAGCTTCCAGGGGCACTCGGTGTTTTACTTCCTGCTCCCCCACATCGAGCAAGACAACCTGTTCAGGAGCATGGACGCGGCCGTTCCGCTGAACAACCGCAGCGCGACACCGGGCCAGAAGGCGGCGGCGGCGGTGAAGACCTTCGTGTGCCCCAGCGACGTGTTCCCCGAAGGGAACCCGCACCAGTACAGCGCGTCCGAGTACTACGGGGTCACGAGCTACCGGGCCAACGGCGGCAGCCGCCCGCTGTTCGCCACCTCCTCGACCAACGACGGCGTCTTCATGGCGACCGGCACGCAGGCCCGCAAGGCCGCGTCCGCACCGATGGGCATCGCCGTCCGGATGGCCGACATTGCCGACGGCACCAGCAACACGCTGCTGTTCGGCGAGTCGTCGCACACGGACCCGAACTTCAACACGTTCACGACCGCCGGGTGGAACAGCGGTAGCACGATCAGCACCTGGAGCCGGTGGTATCCGGCCGGCGGCGACTCCGGGCTGGGGAACATCATGTTCGGCGCGTTCGCCCCGATCAACTACAAGACCCCGTGGGCGCACGGCGCGGCCGGCGCGCCGACCAGTCAGAACGCGTGGTTCGTGTTCCAGGACCAACGCCTCAGCGCGCTAGGCAGCAACCACTCCGGCGGGGCCAACGTCGTCTTCGCCGACGGGTCGGTGCGGTTCCTGACGAACGCGACCCCACAGGCCACGCTCTCGCTCTACTGTCAGCGGTCCGACGGTCAGGTGATCGCGAACTAGTACCCCACCCCGGAACCCCGCCCGGAGGCGGGGTTCGCATTCGGAGCCGCCTATGGTCCGCTCGTTCGCGCTCCGGGCCTGTGCCGGGGCCGGTGTCGTGTTGGCCGCACTCGCCCTCACCGGCTGCGGCGGCGACAAGGTGAAGCTGGTGCCCGCGGAGGGCGTACTCAAGATCGGTGACAAGCCGGCGGCGAACGTGTCCGTCCAGTTCCTGCCCGACGTGACGAAGGGCGCGAAAGGGCCGACCTCGTACGCCACGACCGACGCGGAGGGGAAGTTCCGGTTGAAGACCTACGACGGCCAAGACGGGGCCGTGCCCGGCCCGCACACGATCATACTGGCCGATCAAGACGAGGAGCGCCCGCCGCAGGGCAAACCGCTGACCAAGCAGCCGCGCCTCGACTCGAAGTACACCACCGGGGCCGGCGGGCTGCGGGCCGAGGTGCCGGCCGATGGCGGCTCGGTTGCCCTCGACGTGCCCGCCCCGCGCTGACGGCGCTACTTCCCCAGCTCCCAGTTCTTCTCGTTGGGACCGGGCTTGGCCTCGTAGGTCAGCTCGGTCTTCGCCGCGTCGCTGTACCTGGGCGGCAGCAGCTCCTTCGTGACCGGCATCTCCGGGCTGTTGGGGGTGTCGTACACTTTCTTCTTGCCCACCACCTTACTGCCGCTGATGACGACCTTCGTGTTGCCGACCGGCACCTTCTGCGCGGTGTACCGGCCGCCCTTGATCGTGCCCCCCGCGGTCGGCCCCTTGCCGTCGGCCGGGAAGAACGTGATGGCCCCGTCCTCGATGTCGACGTTGTCGTATTTCACCGTGCCGGACACCTCGGCGAACTCGCTCCCGCCGCCGCACCCGACGACCAGCGCGACAGCCGCGAACAGCGCGACCGCCCCGCCGGCCCGACTTGACCCGTGCATGGTTGTGCCCTGAAGGAGCCGCGGAGCGCGGTTATACGGTTCCCAGCAAAGAGCTGCCTTTGCGAGCCGCGACCGCAAGGGAGCGGTCTGCGTGCCCCGCTCCCTTGCGGTCGCGGCTCGCGAGGTCGTTTATTCCAGGGATGCGTATTAGTAGTTGCCCGACACCACTTCGCCGCCGTTCATCGTACCCATGTTGCGCCACGTCGCGGCGTCGATGCCGTTGGGGATGAAGCGGACGCTGCCGTCGCACAGGGCGACGTTCACGCCGTTAATGTGCCGGCTCCGGGCCGCGCTGTACTGCGCCCCGGAGGTCGAGTACGGCATCGCCGGGTCGCTCCCGACGGCCCAGTTGACGATGTCGGGCGCGGTCGAGTTCGGCGTGGTGATGGTCATGAACTTGAACACGCCGTCGTCGTTGTGAATGTCGCCGCGCCAGTCGTTGTCGTCCGGGCTTTTGGCCATCAGCGCTTCGGACATCATCAGCGTGCTGGAGGTGCCGTCGCCGATGCTGGCGATCTTGACGACGCCGGGCGTGCTCCGGCTGCCGTTGAGGTGGTGGAACGGGGCGAGCGCGGCCTGATTGGGCGCGGTGTCGTAGGGGGTGTTGCCCCAGTTCACCACATAGTTCCCACGGGCCCGCTGGTAGTACGCCGACGGCGAGTTCAGGTCGGAGCCGCTGTCGCTGGGGCAGTAGTAGATCGACACCCGCGCCCCGCACAGCCCGTTCATGGAGGCCGGCTGACTGGCCGGCGGCAGGTAGAACTGTTGGTTGGTCAGGTTGACGTTGCGGGCCAGGTTGTCTTGTTCGATATACGGCCAGACGTACATGGTCCAGGTTTGCCGCGGGTTGTTCGACGCCCCTTTCGGGAACTGCCCGGTCGCGTCGTGGTAGCCGTGCATCGCGAGGCCCCACTGTTTCAGGTGGTTGGAGCACTTCATGCGGGCCGCCGCCGCGCGCACCTTCTGCACCGCCGGCAACAGTAGCCCGATCAGGATGGCGATGATGGCGATGACGACCAGCAACTC
>SXHE01000840.1 GCA_005773755.1 Planctomycetia bacterium | reverse complement strand
TATGCAGCTACCGGCGGGCTTACGCCGCGCCGCTCGCTTCTCCTCTGCCTTCTTTTGTGCCCTTTGTGCTTTTTGCGGCCAATCGTCTTACGCCCGCGCTCACCACTTGTAGACGAGGCCGAAGTTGATGCCTTGCACAAAGTAGCCGCTGGTGTTCAGCACCGGCATCGGGCGGATGGGCACCACCGGCGTGCCGGAACCCGGGGGCAGCAGGTTCGGGACGCGGGCCGCGTCGAGGCTCTGGTCGATCACGTCCCCCGGACGCACGGCGCTGCTCAGGTACAGGAAGTTGTAACCGACGAACACCTTCATCCGGTTCGTGACCTGATAACCCAAGTTCAGACCCACTTCGGGCACCACGGCGAACCGGTTCTGGGTCCACCGCCCGATGTTCGCGCCGGGCACCGCCAGCAATCCGCCCTGCGCCATCTGCACCGAGCCGTCGGGGAACGTCAGCATCTGTGCCCCGCTGATCTCGGCCGACTGGAACACCGTGCCGAACGCGATGGTGCTGCGCCCGTCCAGCGACCAGCGGCCGCGCTGGATCGTCCCGGCGAGGCCGATCTGACCGCCGTGGAAGTGGTTCTCGGTGCGGAACCGATCGCTGACGACGCCCGTCTGGGCCGGGATGCCGATCGTCAGGTCCGAGTTCGGAACGCGGGTGAACGACTCGGTGATGGTCAGGTCTTCGCGCACATCGAGGTAGCGGTAACCGAGCAAGAGGTCGAGTCGGGCACACGGGTTACCGGAAAGGAACCGGCGGTAATTGGCCTCCGCACCCCAAACCGTGCTGCGCATGGTCGCGGTCACGTTACCGGTCGCCACGCTCGGCCCGGCCACCACTTCCGCCGACTGACCCAGGCCCACGTTCGGCGTCATCACGCCGGGGTTCACGTTCAGGAACGGCCGCGCCAGCAGCGCGAACGGCGGGCTGCTCGCGCTGAAGGTCGAGGTCGCCGGTGCGACCCAGAACAGCCGACCTTCGACCCCGCGGCACTCGTTGTCGTCGAACCAGTGGCCGACGCCGACGCGCCCGCCGGAGTGGAACGTGTCGCCGAACGTGCCGCCCAGCAGCACCTGCGTGTCGCCGCGGCCGACGATGCCGTTGAACTGTGGCGAGCTGGTGGTCACGAGCGCCGGCACCTGCGTGCTGCGGTTCCACCACATGAGGTACTCGGCCGAAATCCAGTTGCGCCCGCCGCACCCGCGGAGTCGGTCGAGGCCCAAACCGGCACGCGGGGTGTACAGCGGGTCTTCGAGTTCGGGGCAGAAGCCGTCCGGCCCGACCGACGGGACGACGACCCCAGTGGGAATGCGCCCAGTGGGGTCGCGCGTCTCCGTCACCATCGGCTGTCCGCTACCGGGCACCAGGCGCGGGGGCGGCGCGGGGTTGCCCGGCTGCATCGGCTGAACCATGGGCATCCCGCCGGGCGGCGGCATCGGCATCCCCGGCGGCTGCGCGATCACCGGCGTTGGCGTGCCGAAGTTGTTCGGCGCGTAGGTCACGGTCGGTCGTGCGACACCGGGGCGGAGCAGGCCGGCCGGGGTGATCGCGGGGTCGGTGGGCGCGGCGTCGGGAACCGCGCTCGGCTTGCCGAACGCCGCGGCCCGCGGCGGGGAACTGGTCGGGTGTTGCGCGAGTGCGGGCGGCGCGAGCGCGCCGAGAACGATGCCGAACCCGCCGAGCAAAATGCGGCGCATGTGAAGCGGTCCTCCTGACACGCCGTCGGGCAGACTCCGCCGCCCGGACACGTCGTCTGTTGATTCGGCCGAACCGCGCCCCCGGTGTGAACCCCGCACCCGATCGTCGCGCGACTTCTTTGCCGGCGCGCCCCATTCTTCGTCGCTCAGCGCGCCGTAGGTTCCAATCGGCAATCTCACGCTCCCCGCATGAGTCGGCAGTCTGCCCGGTTCGCGCCGCCGTGGGGAGCGGCGGGCGCGGCGGGCGCGGCGCGAAATGCTCAAGTGGCGCGGACGGGGTAGCCGAAGCAAATGACACAACCCGCACGAAGCGAGTCGCCGAGCGAACCCGGCCACGGAGGGCGTCATGTCACGCCGCAGTCAGTTGCGAAAGAAGCTGAAGAAGTTACTCCCGGCCGTCACGGTCACGCTGACGACCTTGCCGTTCGCGGTCTGGTCACCCACCGCCACCGCGTTCTTCCCGCCGGTGTGGGGCACCAGCCCGCCGCCGTCAGTGATCCCGGTCCCACCTCCGCCCGTGGTCTCGGTGCCGCCGGTGATGCCGCCGCCGTTCGTGCCGCCGGTGGTCACGCCGCCGATCATCGTCACACCGCCGTCCTGTCCGCCGCCGGTAATCGTCACCCCCCCGCAACCGCCCAACGGCGTGCCGGAACCCGCGACCCTCATCAGCGGGCTGATCGGTCTTGCCGCCGCCGCCGGCTACGGCATCAAGCGCCGCGGCGAAAAGAAGAAGGACGACGACGCGCCGAAGGCGGAGTGAGTTATTGGAGCTTGAACCGCGGCAGTTCCGCGCCACCAGCGCGGATGTCGCGGGCCACGTCCATCGCGCGGCGGAACGCGAACCCCTTCAGCAGCGCGCCGAGCCGCGCGGTCGTGCGCCCCACCCCAACGTAAGTGCGCCAGCGCGCGAGCCGCTTCAGCGGCAGCCGCGGCTGTGTCGGGTCGAACTCCCACGGGTGGAAGTACAGCATCCCGACCCGCGGCGGCGCGCTCCGCGCCGCCTGACGCAGCCCGGCCCTCATCATGAACAGCGGGAACAGGCGGAAGTAGCCGCCGCCCGCGACCGGCAGGTTCAGCCCCGCGACGCGGTACGTCAGCGGCGGCAGTTCCAGGATCTCGCGCTCGTGCCCGACCGCGAGGAACGGGCCGCGCGGCGCGTCCGGCACGCCGTAGCGGTCGTGGCGCACCGGGAAAATGGAACTGTCGTACTCGAACCCGCACTCGGTCAGCACGTCAACCGCCCAGCCCGTTTCCTTCATCACGCTGAACGTCGGCGCGCGGAACCCGACCACCGGCGCGCCGGTGGCCTGTTCGAGCGCGTCCTTACTGGTGCGCAGGTCGTCGCGGAAGCTCGCGGGGTCGAACCGGTGAACGCGGCGGTGGTCCCAACTGTGCGACCCGACCTCGTGCCCGGCGGCGTGGATGTCCGCCACGAGCTTCGGGTGCGTGCGGGCGATTTCCCCGACGACGTAGAACGTGGCGAGTACCTTCGCCGCCGCGAGTTGGTCGAGCAGCCGGCGCGTGCTGGCTTCCATGCGGGCCGCGTAGTCGGCTTTCAACTCGGCGGAAACCGCGAGGCCGACCGCCGCCTCGATGCGGTGGTGCTCCTCGATGTCGAAGCTGGCGACGTTCGCCGCGATCACAGGCGCGCTCCCGAAGGTGAGTTCAGGAGAAGTGTAGCACAGGCACCGGTTGCACTCGGCCGTCTGTCACTTTGGAACGGCCTTCTTGCTCATCTCAAGAATCACCTGCACCGCGTGCAGACCGGACTCGATGGCCCCTTGCATCCAACTGTGCGCGAGCGAGGCGTGTTCCCCGGCCAAGCCGATGCGGCCCTCGGGTTCGAGCAGGTGCCGGTGGAACTCGGTGTGCTGACCGGGAAGGAACCAGGCGAAGCCGCCCGCGGTCCAGGGGTGCGTGTCCCAGTTCCACACCGCGCTGTCGAGAACCGCACCCTTCTCGGCCAGCCCCGGATGGATCGCCGACAGGTGCTTCACCGTCCGCTTGACGACCTCTTCGGGGGAGCCGACGGCCAGCCGCCGCGACGCCATGCCCCAACTGTAGCTCGCCAGCAGCACACCCGGACCCGCGGACACCTTCGCGTCGCGGGTCGGGTTGTCGGACGGGTAATAGGTCATCCCCGTTGGCAAATCGGTGATCGTGCCGCCGCCGAAGATGCCGTCGGTCTGTTCCCAGCAGCGCGTGGCACAGTCGAGGAGCACCTTCGTCGCGGACTCGTAGTGAACCTGTCGGATCGCGCGCTGCTTATCGGGGGAGAACGCCGGCGCGAGCTTCACCCGACCGAGAACGGAAAGGGGGATCGCACAGACGAGGTAATCGGCCGATACTTCCTTCTCCTCGCCGCCCTCCGTGTAGCGCGCGGTGACGGTCCCCCGGTCGGCGTTCTGGATCAGCTCCGTGACTTCGCACCCGGTGCGCGGCTTGGCCTTCAACTTGGCGGCGAACGCTCTCGGCAGTTCGTCCAACCCGCCGACGATCTCGTCGAGTTCTTGCGAGTAGACTTCCAACACCTCGTCTCGGAGCACCTCGGTCGCGGCCGTGTGGAACAGGGTCTCTTCCGATTGGGTGACGGCCAGGTACTCGATCGCCTCGTCCGATAGTCCGGCCCTCTGGAACAACTGGCGAAGGGAGAGGCGGTCCAGGTTGCGAACGGCCGGGGTCTTCGGCGTCACGGCGAAGAGGTCCTTGCGCTCGGCATCGGTGAGCTTTTTGAGGGGTTCGGTGACGGCGCGCTCCCAGAGCGCGTCGGACGACTTGCCGCGCTCCCAGAGGTCGAGTTTGTACGCCGCCGCCAGTTGTGCCGCGTCCTTCTGGCGCACCTTCTTCCCGCGCGCGACGGTGTACGCCTCCGGGTTCGAGTTCACGAAGGGGCGGAGCTTGAGGCCGAACGCCTTGACGTACTTTCGGGTCAGGTCGTGCTGCTTCGGAATGCGCATCGCACCCAGTTCGCCGTACCGCCCGTTCGCGAACCGCTGCGTTCGGACCCGCCCGCCCAGGTGCTTGGCGTCGGCCTCCAGCAGGGCGACCGTGTGGCCCTTCTGTTCGAGTTCGTAACCGGCCGTCAGCCCCGCCAGCCCCGCGCCGACCACGATGATTTTCAGTGGCTTCGGCGGGTTGTCGGCTGCGCGGACGTGATTGTAGAGCGGCAACCCCGGCGAGGCCCCGATCAGGGACAGGCCTTGCAGAAATGAGCGACGGTCCATGCTGGCACCCCACGAGACGAGTGTGTGAAGTGTCGCAGGCACCGCGCCCACTGTCAACGCGCCCGCCCCGCGGTTTAGGCCGATTGCAAAGTCGGGAATGGTCGTTTAAGGTATTGACGCGCTGGGAGTTACTCACTTCGGGACAGACGCCATGAACGGCACCGCGGCCGGCTCTCTGTTGCACGCGTTCCGACAGCTCACTGACCCGCGCG
>SXHE01000839.1 GCA_005773755.1 Planctomycetia bacterium | reverse complement strand
CTGGCAGTCGGGCCTCGCTCGCAAAGCCTCGCTCGACCGCGACCTACACCACTCGAGACCGACTGCGTATCAGGCAGATGTTCCCCATGTGAACAAGACGAACGAATCGGCCAACTCCGCAATCACGGCGACATCGTTCCACTCGCCGTACATGCGCAGACCGCCCCGCCAGCCGACCAGATCGAGCAGGAAGGGTGGCAACGGGGGCACGAGCGAGCAACTGTATTCCCGGACGACTGCAGCGAACTCCGCGGCCGTGATCGGTTCGCACAAGGCGGCCTCTGCGTAAGTCGTAAAGTGCGGCTCGGCTTCGTACCAGTCGATTGCCTCCATCGATTTGATCCAGAACTGTAGCCCATCCGTGAAGTCGGCTCGCGCGCCGCGAACGGCTCGAATGGTTTGCTCCGAACAAGATGAGGTGAAATCCCGGTTCCAGAACTCCACGACTTCCAGTGGTGGCGCTGGAGCGCCGCACAGGGTGCGCCACCCGGCGAGGAGTTCACGTCGGTCGAACACTATGGGCCCTCCGCTCGCCGAACATCGCGTGTACCCCCACGCCTCAGCCCGCTTCACTTCTTCTTGTTCTTGCGGCCCTTATTCCACTCGCGGGCGATCTCCGCTTGGCTGCGGGCCGGGGTGAAGACCCGCAACTCGTCGGTCATGGGATCGTTTGATCGGGCCAGTTTCTCGAACCGGTCTACCGCCAGCCCCGCGAGGAACGTGGTGACGTTCACCGGCAGTTGCACCGGGAAGCCCTCGCTCGCGTGGCCCAGGTACACGATGGGCCATCGCTCCGGCTTCCCTTTGGTCAGCCAGAAGTACCCGCTCCCGTTCTCGTCCATTCCCCACGGCAACAGTCCCGGCCGCTCCGGGTGAAGTGGAATCGGCAGCGGGTTGTAGGTCTCTGTGCGGAACGACTGGTAGATGACCAACGTTTGCCGGATTCCCGCCTGCCCCTCCAGCGTGAGCAGGTTGAAGAGCTTCAGGTGTCCGCAAAAGAACTCGCCGGAGCCATACCGCCCGATCAGGTCGCGGAAGTCGGGCGGGAACTCGGTGCCGGCGACGATCTCCGCGGCGCGCCAGTTCCCTTCGGCGTCTCGGGGCGACTCCGGGGGCGCGATCACCGCAACGAGCTTCTTCACCGACACGGCGGCCCTCCACCGCCAACTGCCCGCAGCATAGAGCGTACTCCGGGGGGATGGAAATCACTCACGATAGTACCAGACGGCGACCGCGTACACACCTAACGGACTTCACGCAGGAAGAGTGTGATCCGCAGATTGCGCAGATGGACACAGATTGAAAGACAGTGAAGGCCGAAGGCCGGGTTTGAACCCTCGTCCTGTTGGTCTTTGTCTTTCGATCTGTGTCCATCTGCGCAATCTGCGGATCACACTCTTCCTGCACTCACTCTCGCACCAGTAGGCCCATCGCCTGGCGCAGCTTGACCTCGGCCGCGTGCCACTCGATCACCGCCGTCAGCAGGTCGCCTTTGGCTTTCAGCAGGTCGAGCTTGGCGGTGATGAGGTCCGCGGTCACGTTCAGGCCGGCGCTCTCGCGCTTGCGCAGTTCCGCGAGCCGGGCCTCCACCTGCTTCATGTCCATCGCGCGGGCCGCGACCGCGAACCGGTTGCCGCGCATCAGCGCCGCCGCGGCGCGGATCTCGGCGTCGGCCTGGCGCTCTCGGGCCTGCAACACACCGGCGACGCGCGCGGTCGTTTCCGCCTCGCGGCGCTCCGGCTTCCCGGTGAACGGGGCAAGGATCGGGGCGAACAGCGCGACCACCGGGTTGTCCGATGCCAGCTTGCCCAGCAGCGGGTTAATGCTCTTGAGCAGCCCGTCGGCCATGTCCGCGGCGTTGCCGTCGGCCAGCACGCGCAGGGCGTTCAGGTCGGACCGGTAGCGCAAGCCGGTAGCGACGGCTTGCTCCACGTCCACATCGTCGGGCTTCACCTTGAGCGGGTCCGTGGGCCACAGCGGGAGCGGGTCGTTGGCTGCAAGGCCGAGGCGGGCACGAAGGCTCGCGTTCAGCACGCCGATCCCGGCGTCGAGCTTGGCCTGCTGCGCTTCGAGGTCGAGCAGCTTCCGCCGGATGCCGGGGATGTCGGCTCGGTCCTTCAAGCCGGCGCGCTCGGCCTTCAGCGCGTCTTCCAGTTGGGCGCGCACCTCGGTGTCCGCCGCCGCGAGCAGATCGTATTGCCCTTCGGCCTGGGCCAGTTTGAAGAACTCGTCGAGCGCCTCGCCCGCGGCGCGGTTCCGTAGATCGTCGGCGGCGTACCCGCGAACGAGCCGGCTGGCCTCCGCGTAGCGGGTCGCCTTCTTGTGGAACCTGGGGTGCGAGGGCGGATCGTTTTCGGGGTGACGGTCGAGATCGGCGGCGAATGGCGCGTTGGCGACCGCGAGCTTGCGGCAGTCGGCCGCGGTGAGGTGCCGGTACTCGCCGGGGCGCGGCGGGTGCGGTGGTGCGTCGGCCGGCACCGCGGACACATCGGGCACCACCGGCGCGCGGGCGGTCACGGGCAGTTGTGGCGCGGCCGGCACGGGGCGCACGGGCACCTTCGCGGGCGAATGACACCCCACGAGCGCGAGCGCCGCGAGCAACCTCGCGGCGCGCCATGTCCTTACGGCGCGGTTACCCACACCGGTATAATCGACACACCCGCTACAGCTTCTTCAAGCCAAGTGGTCAGAGCGAATGCTACAGCTCCGCCGGCGGCGCACGTTGCGCGGTGAGGTTCGGCCGCCTGCCGCGGCGCATTTCTCATACCCACTTCATCCGGAGCGGGTAAACTCAAATAGCCAACTGGGTTACTCTCGCCGGAGGGCACATCCGTGCGCGTGCTGCTGGTCGAAGATACCCAACCCCTGCTGAAGGCGCTGCGCCAGGGGTTGGAAGAAGAAGGGTTCGCGGTCGACATCGCGACCGACGGCGAAGAAGCGGACGTGAAGTGCCGGAGCACGTCCTACGACGTCGTCGTGCTCGACATCATGCTCCCCAAAATCGACGGCCTGACGCTGCTCAAGCGGTGGCGCGGGTCCGGCGTCAACACCCACGTCCTGCTGCTGACCGCCCGGACCACGACGACCGACAAGGTGACGGGCCTGGACGCGGGGGCCGACGACTACCTCGCCAAGCCGTTCGAGATGGACGAGTTGTTCGCCCGCATCCGCGCGCTGGTGCGCCGCGGGCACCAGCAGAAAGACCCCGTGCTGCGGTGCTACGACCTGGAGATCGACACCGCGGCCCGCACCGTGCGCCGCGCCGGGCAGGCCGTTCACCTCACGCCGCGCGAGTACGCCCTGCTGGAGTTCCTCGCGTTCCACCGCGGCAAGGTCGTCACGCGCAGTATGATCTGGGAGCACCTGTACGACGAGTACGACGAGAACACGTCCAACGTGGTGGACGTCTACATTCGGTACTTGCGGAACAAGGTGGACAAGGGGTTCGACCCGCCGCTGATCCTGACCCGCTGGGGCGAGGGGTACATGCTCCGCGGCGACGACGACCCGCCCCCCGCGTCGAAGTGAGCACGGGCCACTGCTTCCTCGGTGCAACATGCGCTCGATCCGCCGTTCTCTGCTGGGCTACTTGCTGCTGTTGCTCGCGATCGCGTTGAGCGCGGTGGGGCTGCTCGTGGACCGGTTCGCGAACGGGGCCGTGCGCCAGCGCGAGGCGTCCGAGACCGAGCGCATCGAGCAGACGTTCAAGAGCCGTCAGTCCGAGGCCAAGTCCGAGACGCGGGGCATCGAGCAGACGTTCAAGGCGCGCCAGACCGAGGCGACGGCGAAGTTCGACGCCGACCTGTTGGCCGAGTCGAAGGCCCTGGCCCGCGAGGTGCATTCGCACACGCGGTCGCTGGTGGGTCAGAACCCGCTCATCCCGCGGCCCGGTCCGATCCCGAAGCTGCCGGACCCGCCCGCCACGCTGCGCGCGCCCGAAGAGGAGGCGCGGCAGTATCGGCTCCGCTCGGCTCTGCTCGAACTGTCGCCCGCGCCCGGCCTGCTGCCCGCGCTGGCCCCGATCGCCGCGGTCGAACCCATCATGCGCGGCAACGATCCGCGCCGCCACAACCCGTACCCGAACTGGAGCGAGTTCGACGGGCCGCGCGCGGTCGCCCGCGTTCAAGAAGCGCTGCGGAAGGCGTTCGCCGACGAGCACCCGCCGCACCAGTTCCAGTTCACGCTCGTCGCCACGTACCCCAACCGGACCGGGCGCACGGTCGCGACCGGGCGCTCGGACAAGCTGAGCGCCGACCTCCCGGTCACACCGGCCGGGACCGACCCGACGGCCGAGGTCGAGCCGCAACTCACCGACGTGACCGTGCCTGGGCTGGGGCCGTGTCGCGGCGTCGTGACGGGTACCCTGTCGAGCGGTCGCCCGCTGGTGTTCTGGCTGGTGCTCCCGGCCCCGCCGGCCCCGGTCGGCATCGCCCGCTACCGCGACTACCCGCCGTTCCGCGGGGCCGATGTCGTGGTGCGGGTCATCGTCCACGTCGCGCGGCCGACGTCCGAACTCGACGCGCGGCTGGCCGCGAGCCAGAAGGAGCGCGACGAGCAGCTCGCGGTCCTCGGCGCGCGGCTCGCGGCCGAGCAGAAGGAGCACGACTCCGACTTGACCCGCGTTCACGAGGAGACCCGCACCGAACTGGCCCGCCTGCGCGGGCGGCTGATCGCCATCGGCTCCGTCACGTTCGCCGCCCTCGTGCTGGGCGGCTGGTTCTTCGTCGCTCGTGGTCTCTCACCCCTCCGCACGCTGTCCGACGCGGTCAGCCGGGTGTCCGAGAAGGACTTCCGGTTGCCCGTCGTCCCCGCCGAACTGGGCCGCGAACTGGCCCCCATTCACGCCCGCATCACGCAGACCCTCACGCTGCTCCAGCGGGCCTTTGCCAGGGAGAAACAGGCTGTGACCGATATTTCGCACGAACTCCGCACGCCCATTGCGGCGCTGCTCGCCACCATCGACGTGTCGCTGCGCAAGCCGCGCACGCCCGATCAGTACCGGACCACCCTCGAAGAGTGCCGGCTGATCTCCAAGCAGCTCGGCCAACTGGTCGAGCGGATCATGACGCTGGCCTCGCTCGACGCCGGCAACGATCACACGCACGTGGCCCACGTCGACGCGGCCGAACTCGCCGCCGGGTGCGCCGCCGTCATCCGCCCGCTGGCCGTCGCCAACAACGTCTCGGTCGCGACCCGCCTCGACGAGAGCGTTGCGCTCGACACCGACGCGGCCAAGCTGCGCGAGGTGCTGATGAACCTGCTCCACAACGCCGTCGAGTACAACAACCCCAACGGCACCATCGACCTGACCGTGCGGCGCGACGGGGCGCGCGCGGTGTTCGAGGTGCGCGACACCGGCATCGGCATGACGGCCGAGGTGCGCGAGCGGATCTTCGAACGGTTCTACCGGGCCGACGCCTCGCGCACCGCGACCGGGGTTCACGCCGGGCTGGGCCTCGCCATCGTGCGCGAGTACGTCGCGCGGCTGGGCGGCGAGATCGCGGTCGAGAGCGAACCGGGTGCCGGGACGACCTTCCGCGTCACGCTGCCGATCGGCGCACACACGGCGTCGCCGCCGCCGCCCGCGTCTTCCGACCGGACGAGACCGCGCGACGCCGTCGCCGTCGGCTCGTGAGTGGGAACACTTCCCATGTGGACGTTTCACGGCGAATCGCTGACCAGCGATGCTCTGCGGTTCGCCGCGCTGCGCGACGGTGAACCGGTCTCTTTCGCGGACGCGCTGACCGGCTTCCGCACCGACGCACCGTTCCGCATCGCGTTCAACGCGCTCTTGGCCGGCGCACCGTTCTCCGCGTTCCGGTGGGAATCGCCCGGCGTCACCACCGCGACCGCGACCCGCCCCTTCGAGTTCGTTCTGCTCGACGATCCCGCGCTCGCGCGCCGGCCCGACCCGGACGCCTTCGCGGAGCACTTCCGCACCGCACCGGATTCGGGTGTGGTGGAGTTCGCGAACCTGCGCGGTGACGCCCGGCTCATTGTGCCGTGCCCGGTCGCAGACCACGCGGCCTACGGGCACCTCGCGGCGTTCGTGCGCCACGCGCCCGAAGCGCAGCGGGACGCGCTCTGGCAACTAGTCGGCGCAGCGATGACACGGCGGCTGAGCGCGAAACCCGTCTGGCTGAGCACCGCGGGCGCGGGCGTGTCGTGGTTGCACGTCCGCCTCGACGACCGGCCCAAGTACTACGGCCACGCCCCGTACCGCGAGCGCCCCCAATGAACGACCCGGTCGCGATCCTGCCCCGCATCCTCGCCGAATACCGGCTCCCGCTGTACAGCGATCACGGCGTCATCCACTGGGCGCGCGTGTTGGAAAACGGCCTCCGCATCGCCGACGCGACCGGCGCGGACCGCGACGTGGTCACGCTGTTCGCGCTGCTCCACGACTCGCGCCGCGTGAACGAGAGCACGGACCACGGGCACGGGGCGCGCGCCGCCGACTTCGCCCGTACGTTGCGCGGCGACCTCATCCACCTCGACGACGACCGCTTCGAGTTGCTGTACGAGGCGTGCGACACGCACACCGACGGCCTGATCGCCGGCGACCCGACGCTACAAGCGTGCTGGGACGCGGACCGGCTCGACCTGGGGCGCGTCGGCATCACCCCCAACCCGAAGCGGCTCTGCACCGACGCGGCCCGCGCGCTGCTCCCGTGGGCCCACGACCGCGCCACGCGGTTCATCACCCCGACCGCTGTGCTGAAGGCGTGGGGCCTCAAACTCGGCACCTGACACCGCACGTTGATTTGCCCGGCCCGCCGCGTTAGCATTCGGTGGGTCGCCGAACCGAGGGCCGAGAATGCCGCTGCACGACTGGACCGACGAACGTGGGTGGGACAGCGTTCACCCGCTGTGGCTCGTATACCTCGTCGAGTGGATTCAGCCGCGCCTGCCCGAAGGGTACAAGGCATTCCTCGGCGGTGTGCCGGCGCTCACGGTGGGGTCGGCGAACGGCAAGCCGGACGTGAGCGTGCGGCAGTGGGGACCGCGCCCGGCCGTCGAACCCGCGACCGCCACGAGCGTTATCGAACCGGACCTGCACGCGAACGTGGCCTTTCGCCTCGACCCACAGCGGGCCGTTCACATCGACTACCACGGCCAGCTCATCGCGGCCATCGAACTCGTTTCGCCTCGCAACAAGGACCGGGCCGACGCGAAGGAGACGTACACCAACCGCTACCTCGGCTACCTGCGTCTGGGTGTTCACTTGCTGCTGGTCGATGTGCTGCCGAGGCCGAAGGGGTTCTCGTTCTCGGACGCGATTACCGGCGCGCTGGGGTTGGACGTGCCCCCGCTGTCGCCGCCGTTCGCCGCGGCTTATCGCGTGGGCGAGGTGGTGCCCGTCAACGACGACATGGGCAGCCTCGTGGACCTGTGGCGTCGCCCGCTGCAAGTCGGCCAGCCGCTACCGACCCTGCCGCTACCGTTGAGCGTTCACGAGTCCGTCACCATCGATCTGGAAGAGACTTACCAGCGCGCCGCGAAGCGGGCCTATTTGGAGTAATGTGAGGCGGGGGTTACTTTCAGACGGGATACGGTGTCAGGTGTAGGTGGCCGTGTCGCGAATTACTTCACCCAACGGCCGTGTGAACGGGCGGGGTTTTCAACCGAAACCCATAGCGGGAGACAACAATGCCGATTACGATATCATTCGACATAGAGCAGGCGAGCGTGAAGGATGGGAATGACCGCACCCGCATTCAAGTAGCATTTCTACGCTTGGGTTGGGAGCACATCGGCGGTTCGTGTTGGCGATACCCCGCGCTCGGAACGCAGCCCGCTTCCGAGGACTGGTTTAACCACGTTGTCCCGGCACTTATGTACCTCAGAAGCGTTGTTGAACACAGTGGTATGAACATGTTCCGGTTTACGATCGATGCGCATTCAGAGGCAGGCTTCCGCGGTGACATTTACCCTGTCGTAGGGCAACCCATCATGCCATCCGCACACATCACGATGCATCCAACAGGATTGGATCCGAAGCACGAGGAGAAACTATCTGAACCGAGGCTGAAGACCTTTATCTCGGACGCTGCAACATCGCTTGAATGAGGCTCCGCTGATAAGCCCAGTTTCAAAGTTCT
>SXHE01000838.1 GCA_005773755.1 Planctomycetia bacterium | reverse complement strand
GAGGCCGGCGAACACCTCAGCGTACATGCGGGCGACGCGGTCCGGCGTTTCGAGCAGCCCTTCGCGGTCCGGGTCTTCGCCCACGGCCAGCAGGATCTCGCGCACGGCCCGGCGCAGGCGCGCGTGATCGACCTTGAGCGGGGCGAGTTCGTTCGACGAGCCGATCGGCCCATCGGTGGGGGTGTCCAAGATGCGGCTCCGGGGAGGGGGCGAACGCTCGCATTGTACGGGCTTTTCGACCACACTGCCCGAAGCACCGAGCCGCTTGCGGCTTCGCGAGCCGAGAAAACCGGATACAATGGTGCATCACGGCCGCGCCCCAATTCCTCTCCCGCGGCCGTACTTTCAGGGGTTCACATGGCTCTCACCGCACAGCAGATCGCGGAACAGCGGAAGGACGTCGAAGAGCTGATCGCCGGCTCCGATGTCGGCTTCGCGAAGGCCCTGTTCTTCGGCAAGTTCAAGGGCGACTTGCTCTACCCGTACCCGACGCTCGCGCCGGACAAGCAGGCCGCGTCCGACGAGATGGCCGCGAAGCTGCGGGCCTACGCCGACGCGCACATCGACCATATGCAGATCGACCGCGACGCCCGCATCCCCGACAGCGTCGTGAAGGGGTTGGCCGACATCGGCATGTACAAGTTGACTATTCCGGGGCAGTACGGCGGCCTCGGCTTCGGCCAGCAACAGTATCTGCCGTGCATGGAGATCCTGGGCGGGCACGACGCCAGCGTCGCGGTGTTCGTGAACGCGCACCACAGCATCGGCGTCCGCGCGCTTTGCCTGTTCGGGTCGAAGGAGCAGCAGGAGAAGTGGCTACCGGGCCTGTACGACGGCTCGAAGCTGTGCGCCTTCGCGCTCACGGAACCGGAAGCTGGGTCGGACGCCGGCAACGTGCAGATGACCGCGACGCCCACCGAGGACGGCAGCGCGTACATCCTCAACGGCACCAAGCACTACATCACGAACGGCGGCATCGCCCACATCCTCACGGTCATGGCCCGCACACCGGACCCCGGCAGCCCGAAGGGGAAGGTGACCGCGTTCCTCGTGACGCCGGACATGCCGGGGTTCGAGGTGATCGAGGCCCGCGCGGAGAAGTGCGGCATCCGCGGCACCGCGACCGGCAAGATGCGGTTCACGAACATGCGCGTGCCGAAGGAGAACGTCCTCGGCCAGCTCGGGAAGGGCCTGCAAGCCGCGCTCACGGTGCTGAACTACGGCCGCGTGACGTTCGGGGCGACCTGCACCGGCCACGCGAAGGCCTGCATCAAGGCGATGACGCAGCACGCCAAGAACCGCAAGCAGTTCCAGCAACCGCTGTCTGAGTTCCATCTGGTTCAGAAGAAGATCGCGTTCGCCGCAGCGCACTGCTTCGCGATGGAAGCGGCCACGACCGAGTGCGCCGCGTTCATCGACAAGGGCGCGCCCGACTACATGCTCGAAACGGCCATCCTGAAGGTGTTCGCGACGGAACACCTCTGGACGATTGTGAACGACACGTTGCAAGTGTGGGGCGGGAAGGGCTACTTCAGCGATCAGCCCATCGAGCGGTGGATGCGCGACGCGCGCATCAACACCATCGGCGAGGGCGCGAACGACGTGCTGAAAGCCTTTATCGCCGTGGTCGGCTGCCGCGGGCCGGGTATGTACCTGAAGGGCTTACAAGATACCGCGATGGGCGGCGTTCGCGGGTTCTTCCGCAGCATCCCGGCGGCGCTCGGCGTCGGGGCGAAGCTGGTCGGCCCGTCGTGGCTGACGACTGGCACGCCGACCGTACCGGTGAAGTCGCCCGACCTGCGCGACGACGCCCGCACGCTCGGCAAGATGGTGAAGGACTTCGGCCTGAAGCTGCCGCACGTCTTCCTGGCGCTCAAGGACGAAGCGACCTTCGCGCAAGCGGAGCTGGTTCACGAGCGGATCGCGGACATCGCCATCGACCTGTACGTTTCCGCCTGCGTGCTGGCGCGCCTCGACCACATCGCAACGAAGGCCACCAACGGCAAGCCGGCCGCGGCCGACCCCTACGCCGACCCCGTCGCCGGGAAGTACTTCCTGCAACTCGCCTTCCGCCGCATTCGCGAGCGCTTCGCCGCCCTCGACGACAACGACGACGCCGGCCTGCTCGCCAGCGCGAAGAGCACGATCGGGAAGTTCTGAGGAGGCGTTGGTGTAAGCCTTAGGCTGACCGGCCGGCGGGTGACGTAATTCCGCCGGTTGGAGGGCATGATGAACGAAATCCGATGGCTGACGAGTGATGATCCGGTTGACCTGTGCCTTTGCCGCGTCACCAATACAAGTTCCCGAAAACTTGCTCTTTTAGCGGCGGGCATTGCGAGTAGGTGGGCTTGGCTCCCCGCCGATTCGCAAGCGTGTGTGCAGCTCATCGCTGACTACGCGGAAGGAGCTGTGAAGAGAGAGAGTGTCATCACCGCTGCAGAAGCTGGGTGGAGTGAAGCTGCGTTTCCGTCAGGTGGGCAAACACCATTGCTGATTACAAACCGCTCAAGAGAAAGAGATTCTCAGGACCGGACGAGACTATTCCGGTCCTGCCTCTTCAACGCGTTGCACATGATTCAGAACGCTGCTGGGGAGATCACCGAACAATCTGACCCAACTGTTACTGTCGTTTCTGCGGCTTGTAACGTGGAGCGTTCTGCGCGGCGATCCAGACGCGGGATCATGTCGGGAAGCTCTCAGCACGCAATCAAACAGGTTGCGGACCTCATGCGTGAGGTGTACGGCAATCCCTTTCGCCCCGTGGCGATCAACCCTGCGTGGCGCACCTCCGATGTGATGCTTCTCGCGCAGCGCATCTACGACGCGCGCGAGTTCGGTGCGATGCCGATTCTGGCCGACGCGCTGCAGGACGCCGGGTGCGACAGCGACGACATCCTCAACCACTGCCGCGACACCACCGCGACGCACGTTCGCGGCTGCTGGGTGGTGGACTTGGTGCTGGGCAAGTCTTAACTCCCTCTGCGTTTCGCGCGCATCATAGCTGCCGCCTATGGTTCAAAATGGGCGCGTGGGGATAACACTTCGTTGGCTCCGCGGTTAGAGTGCCTGTGCGAGACGCACCTCTCTCGCTCTCGCCCTGCCACACCGTTGGAGGAACCATGACCAAGTTCACACTGCTGTCGGGCGTCGCGCTCGGCGCTGCCGCGCTGTGCACGGTCGCACTCGGGTTCGCGCCGAACCCGCCCGCTCCCGCGCCGGCCCCGGTCGGCGTGGCCCCGGTCCCGGAAGTTGCTCCCGCGAAGCCGGCGGCGCATCCGGAGCCGGCGGCCAAGTGCCCGTTGGGGTTCACGTCCGCGGACGCGCCCGGCGCGCCGAAGCCCGTGGCGGGGCAGCGCGATCACAACTGGTTCCCGAACAGCTTGGATCTCGACCTGCTGCACCGGCACCCGGCGAAGGGCAACCCGCTCGGTGAGGACTTCGACTACGCCGAAGAGTTCAAGAAGCTCGACCTCGCCGCGGTAAAGAAGGACCTCGCGGCACTGATGACCACCTCTCAAGAGTGGTGGCCCGCGGACTACGGCAGCTACGCGGGGCTGTTCATCCGGCTCGCGTGGCACAGCGCCG
>SXHE01000837.1 GCA_005773755.1 Planctomycetia bacterium | reverse complement strand
GCCATTGTGGTAGTTCGATGCTCGCAAGTAGTAAGGGCGCGGCGTTAGCGCCCGTCGTCGAGGCGGTCGCCGAGGAAGTTGTCGAGTTCTGGGATCGCGTAAATCTTGTCGCGGGTCGTGCGCCAGTCGTACTCGACGCGGTGGAAATGCACATCCCAGCCGTCCACGATCACGTAGCTCGCGCGCCGGTCGCCGTCGCGCGGTTGGCCCACCGACCCGACGTTCACGATGGCCTTGCGCCCGTCGAACCGCCAGAAGTGGTGCCGCTCCTCCGGCGAAAAGAACTGCCACTGCCCGCCGGCGACTTCCGGCTCCACGAACACCCCCGGAACGTGCGTGTGCCCGCAGAAGCAGTACCGATCGAGCAACGCGCCGAGGCGATCCATCTTCTGCTGATTGAACACGTCTTCGGGGAACACGTACTCGTTGGTCGGGTTCCGCGGCGAGCCGTGAACGAAGAGGAAGTCGCCCTCGCGGTGGGACCGCGGGCGTTCCGAATGGAAGTCCCACATGTCGCTCCGGCCGCACGATTCGAGTACCGCGCGCGTCCAGAAGATCGCGCGTTCGGCACTCGGAGCAAAGCCGTCGGGATCGAACATCGCGGCCTGATCGTGGTTGCCGAGCAGTACCAGTTCCCATTCCTTCGCGCGCTCGAGGCACGCGACAGGGTCGGGGCCGTAGCCGACGAGGTCGCCGAGGCAGTAGACCGCCGACACCGAGCGGCCGGCGAGGTCCGCCAGCACCGCGTCCAGCGCTTCGATGTTCCCGTGAATGTCGCTCAGTACGGCGAGCATGGGCAACCGCCGGTGTGTCGGGAGCCGAGGTGCTACTTCTGCAAGATGGGCAGGTAGTTGTTGGGCAACTGGAGCACGATGAGGCTCATGGCGGTGGCGTACGCGGTGCCGTGGTACTGGTCGCTCCAGGTGCCGCCGTTGGCGCGGGCGCGGGCCAGCAGGTCGTCGCGCACCGCGGGGAACCAGGTGCGCCAGTAGTCGCCGCCCGCGGTCCACATCGCCAGCGCCGCGTAGTACTGGCCGTAATAGTAGTGCTGCGGCGGGATCTCGCGCTGGTTGAACTGGCGGCCGGGGGTGAACTGTTGCAGGTAGCGCAGGCCGCGGTCGATGGCCTTGCCGTTCACCTCGTCGTCTTCGGGCACGCTGGCGCTGTACAGCCCGACGATGGCCGCGGCGGTGCGGGCGAACGCCGAGAACCCCTGCCCCTTGAAGTAGGTGAACCCGCCGTCGTTCGCCTGACACCCGCGAATGTACTCCGCGCCGAGCCGCACCACGCTCTTGCGGACGAACACGCCGGCGTTGCGGGCCGCGCGCAGGGCCATCATGTACGCGACCGTGACGGACACGTCGGCGAACGCGGCCCCCGGCTCGTACCGCCACCCGCCCTCTTTGTTCTGGGCCGTGACGGAGAACGCCGTCGCCTGATCCAGCGCGGCGCGCACCTTCTTCTGGCGGGCCGGGTCCGGGGTCATGCCGCACACTTCGGCGAGGAACAGGCTGGCGAACCCGTGGCTGTACATCGCGCTGGGCTGGGTGCGCCCGCCGAGCTGGTTCTCGTTGGTGCCGAGGAACCCCGGCCGGTTGCCGTTGCCCATCTTCAGCATGTAGTCGAGCGCGGCGGACACGTTCTTGCCGTACTTGCCGCGCCCCGGCTGGTGCCCGGCCCCCATGAGGGCCAGCCCGCCGAGGCCGGTGATGCCGGACGCGGTGCCACCGGCGCGGTCGGTGAACGAGCCGTCGTTGCCCTGCCCCTGTGCGAGTGCCGCCAGCCCGCGGTCGATGGCGGTCTGCGTGTCGGCGGTGATGAACTCCGCGCCGTTGTCCGGCCGCGGCGCGGTGCCGCCGATCGGCTGCGCGAACCCGAACCAGCTCGCGCCGGCCGTCGCCCCGATCGCCGCCGTCGCGCGGAACACGTCGCGCCGGGACACCAGTTGCATGGGATTGCGCATGACAAAACCTGTGAGGGGAGCCGTTGAGCGACGCCCCCAAAGGGGGCAACCGCGCGTCACTTCTTCGGCACTACGGGTGCGCCTTTCTCGGACAGCGACGAGTAATACTGCTTCAACAGCTCGGCGTACTTGGGCATCACGTCTTCCTTGTAGTACTGCGTCATCTGCTGGCGCAGCTTGTCGGGCAGGTGGCCCCACACCTCTTTCGCCACGTCGTCGTTAACCGGGAGCGTGCTTCCGCCCTTGCCGCCCTTGCCGTCGGGGTTGCCGGCGTTCCCACCCGGTTGCCCCTTCGCGTCCTTCGGGTCCGGCTTGCCGGGCTTCTTGTCGGGGCCGCCCTTCGGGTCTGGCATCGGGTCGCCCTGCTCCTTCTTGCCGTCGTTCATCGGGTCGTTCACGCGCGGCTTCCGCCCGGTGCCGCCCATCGGCATCGGCGGCGGGTCGTTCATCCCGGCCATCGGCATTCCGTCTTTGCCCATCCCCATGCCCATCTTGTCCATCGGCATGTCGCCCATCTTCGGCGGCGGCATGTCCTTCATCATCGGGTCTTTGTTCTTGTCCTTCTCCTTGTCTTTGTCCTTGTCTTTATCTTTGTTCTGGTCCGGCTTGGGCGGGGGCGGGTTCTCTTGCCGGTTGATGAGCGCGTCGATGTCTTTGAGAATCTTGTCCTGGGTGCCGCGGGTGTCGGTGCCGGCGTCCTTCTTTTCGAGCCGGTCGCCCACGTCCTTCGAGTTCTTGATGATGCGGTCCACCACGACGGCCGGGTCTTCGGCCTTCGGGGGCGCTTCGGGCTTGGGGGCCGGATCGACGGTGCCGTCGGGTCGGATCGCCCGCGGGGCCGGCGCGACCGGGAGCTGCGCGCGTGCGGATTCCGTCGCCAGACCGTACGCGACCGCGGAGACCAGAGTGAGAGAAGCGGCGCGCATTAGGGTTTCTCCTTCGCGGGGTTCATGTCTTTGGGCGGCGCGGGCGGCATCTCGCCCTTCGGTTCGTCCTTCTTTTCCTTCTCGAACAGTTTCGCCATCTTCTCGAACAGCTCCGCAATCTCGCGCTGGGCCTGTTCGAGTTCTTTCAGTTCCGCCCTCTCGTCGTCCTTCAGTTTACTCAGATCGGGGTGATCCTTCGCGAACTGGGCCGTGCGCTCGTTCAGTTCGGCCTGGAGCGCGCGGAGCACCTTGAGCTGCGCGAGCGGCGGGATGATGTCCTGTTCGCCGCCGCCGGGCGGCGGTTGCGGCGGGTTGTTCCCGTCCTTCTTCGGCGGAGTCTGGCCGGTGCCGTCCTTCTTCGGTTGCTTCTTGGGGTCGTCCGGCTTGAGCGCGTCGGCGAGCTGTTCGAGCCGGCGCAACGCGAGTTCCATCGGCCGCAGCACCTTGCGGTCGGTGCCCGCCTCCAGGTCGGGGTCGAACGCGTTCAGGTCGGCGTCGTCGCACCGGGTCTTGATGCGCTCGCGGGCGGTGTCGATGGCCGCAGCCGAATCGCTCAGCAGCCGGGCCAGCACCGGGAGCGGGGCGAACTCGGTCTCGCCCAGTTTGCGCACCTCGATCGCGATCTCCTTCTCGCGCACGGTGTCCAGGTCCGAGTAGCTGGTGAGCAGCGCCTTGTCCCAGCCCTTCGCGCGGGCGACTTCCGCGTGAATGCGCTTGGCCTCCGCGACCGCGGCGCGCTGCCGTTCGAGCAGCGCCTTCACCTGATCGGCGAGCTTGCGGCGCTTCTCGTCGGTGAGCTGCCGCCCGGCTTGCGCCGCGGCGGCGTCGAGCTTGTCGCGGGCCGCGTCGAGCTTCTCGACGGCGTCGGCCTGCGCGCGGTTGGGGTCTTGCCCCTTCTCCAGGTCGTCGCGCGCGGCCTCCATCCGATCGAGTGCGGCGCGGGTGTCGCGGGCCGCGTCGTCGGCCTTGTCGCGGGTCAACTTCTGGAGCAACTCGCGCCCCTGTTCGATGAGCTGGTCCTGCTCCTTCACGAGGTCTTTCAGCGCCTGTTGGCGCTTCTGCGGGTCGG
>SXHE01000836.1 GCA_005773755.1 Planctomycetia bacterium | reverse complement strand
GCCACTTACCGCGGCGATCACAAGCTCGGCCCGCTCGCGCACGACGCACTTCCACCGCGCGTCCTGCCGCTGCTTCCCGTCCGCGCTGCTGTCCACCAGCCCCGCGACCGCTTCTTGAATGGTGTCGCCCGCGCCTTCGATGGCTTGCACGAAGAACGGCGCGCCGAGCAGCCACGCGACCTCTTGCGATTCTTCGCGCCCGCCCCACGGCGCGTTCCGCGTGAACGGCCCGGCGTGCGCGGCCCGCGTCTCCTCGTTCGACAGGTCGGGGAACAGCGCGACCTCGGCCCCGCTGTAGTGCCGGGCGAGGTCGTACCGCCGCCCGGTCAGCGCGAGCATGAAGTCCGCTTCGACCAGTGAGCGATTCAGGTACACCCGCCGCCCGCCCCGAGTGGTCGCGAGGTAGGCGTGCTTCTTCGCGTCGGCCGGGTCGTGCGTCTCGGCGGTCACGTCCGCGAACTCGTCGGGCAGCTCGTCGATCCAGGTTTGCGGCGCGCCGGGCGGGGTCACGACCGTGACCGCGGCCGGCTGAACGCCAGCGGAGCCGAGATGCCGCAGCACTTCCGCGAGCATCTCCGCGACGTGCGGCAGCCAGGAGTCGATGACGATGGTGACACGATCATCTGGCGTGAGCGCGCGGCGCAGCCCCTGCCCGTCGAATTGTGCATCGAGCGCCGCGCGCACGAGTTGCTCCGGCGGCGCGGCGGGCGCGGCGAACGGTTCGCGCTCGAGTGCCAGCGCACGATCGGGCGGCACCACGAGCGCCCACGGTTCGGAACCGACGACAAGTTCAACGGGTTCGGCCATAACTCTCCCTGGGTACCGGGGCATTATACGTTTCGTGCGCGTTGACGAGCGGGCGTAGAATGCAGTGGCTCATTGGAGAGACACATGACCACGAATACCACGTTCGCGCCGGTTCAGGGGCGTGCGTTCGTCGGTGGCGAATGGCTCGCCCGGCGCGACGACTTCGCCAGCCACAACCCGGCGAACCTCGATGAAGTCGTCGGCACGTTCCCGCAGGCGACCGAGGCCGAAGTCGCGGCGGCGGTGGAAGCGGCGCGCGCCGCGTTCCCCGCGTGGCGGCGCACGTCGCGCATCCTGCGCGCCGAAGCCTTCGACCGGCTCGCGCAACTGGTGAAGCGCGACACCGACGCGCTCGCGACGCTGATGGCCCGCGAGTGTGGCAAGAACGTGACCGAGTGCCGCGCGGAGGTGGTCGAAGGTCTCCACATGATCCAGTACGTGTTCGGCATCGGCCGAACCGGGGTCTACGGCGACGTGATCGCGTCCGAGATCGCGGAGAAGGATGCGTTCACGCGCCGCAAGCCGTGGGGCGTGGTCGCGGTGGTCACGCCGTGGAACTTCCCGTTCGCGGTGCCGCTGTGGATGCTGGGACCGTGCCTGCTCGAAGGCAACACCTGCATCTTCAAGCCGAGCGAAGAAACGCCGGCCATCGCGCAGCGGTTGGTCGAGCTGTTCGTCGAAGCCGGGTTCCCAAAGGGCACCGTCAACCTCGTTCAAGGCAGCGGGCCAGTTGGCGAAGCGCTCGTGAAGAATCCCGGCGTGAACGTCGTGTGCTTCACCGGCAGCTACGCGGTGGGCGAGCGCATTCAGCAGGTGTCCGCGACGATCCCGAACCGCATAGTCGCGGCCGAGATGGGCGGCAAGAACGCGGTCATCGTGTGCGACGACGCGCGGTTCGACCTCGCGGTAAATGCCGGCATCCTCTCGGCGTTCAAGACCACCGGCCAGCGGTGCGTGAGCGCCAGCCGCGTCATCGTTCACGAGTCGCTGATCGACCGCTACGCGAAGGCTTTTGCTGAGCAAGCGGCGCGCCTCCGCTTCGGCGACCCACTCGACGCGAGCAACTTCGCCGGGCCGCTCGTGAACCGCAAGGGCGTGGAGAAGGTCTTGAGCTACAACGCGCTCGCGAAGAAAGAGGGCGTGAAGGTGCTCGCCGACGGCACCGAACTGGGCGGCAAAGGCTGCTTCATGGCCCCGTTCATCTATCAGGCGAACGCGAGCGCGGGCACGCGCGTCATTCACGAGGAAGTGTTCGGGCCGCACGTCGCGCTGATCCCGTTCAAGACCGACGAAGAGGCCGCGACGATTTACAACGACACCGAATACGGCCTGTCGATGGCCGTCATCACCGAGAGCTACCGCAAGATGCGGTTCTTCCGCGACGAGTGCGACTACGGCATGGGCTACGTGAACCTGCCGTCAATTGGGGCCGAGGTCCACCTGCCATTCGGCGGCGTGAAGAAGAGCGGCAACGGCCACCCCAGCGCCGCGGCGCTGGTGGCAGCAGTGACGCACCAAACCGCGTTCACCGTGAACCACGGCACCGACATCAAAATGGCGCAAGGGCTGACAACGGCAATTGAGGGAGGCCCATCATGAGTGAGCGCAACGACCGGTGGCCTTTCGCCGACCCGCAGAACGTGGCGACGATCTCGCTCCGGGACATCATTGATGGTCGCGCGCCGATCTTGCTTGTCAGCCACGATGCTGATGACGGGATGTGGCAGTTCCTCGACGGACGCAACGACCTCACCGCGGAGGATGCGGTTGTCCTGAGCCTCGATTGCGTATTGGCTCTTGACCCCTCCATCGCTCAACTTGCTGACTTGCCGCTCGGGTGGCAGGCTTGGCGCGAGAACGTGAATCAACCGTGGCAGCGTGAATCGGCCGAGTGAGGACCTCCCATGTTCGCGTTCGATCACCTTCAGGTTCCCAACATCCGCACGGCGCTGCCGGGGCCGAACGGCTCCGAGATGCTCGCGCGCGACAAGCTGTATGTGTCGCCGTCGTACACGCCGGTGTACCCGCTGTTCGTCGAGAGCGGCAGCGGGGCCGTGATTCAGGACGTGGACGGCAACCTGTTCCTCGATTTCACCGCGGGCATCGCGGTCACGAACACTGGGCACTGTCACCCGGAGGTGGTCGCGGCGATTCAGGATCAGGCCGCGAAGCTCATCCACATGAGCGGCACGGACTTCTATTACCGCCCGCAGATCGACCTCGCGGAGCGGTTGGCGAAGGTCGCTCCCGGCCCGACGCCGAAGAAAGTATTCTTCTGCAACAGCGGCGCGGAAGCGCTCGAAGGCGCGCTGAAGTTGGCCCGATTCCACACCGAGCGCAACCGCGTGGTCGCGTTCTTCGGGGCGTTCCACGGCCGCACCTACGGGGCCATGTCGCTCAGCGGGTCGAAGCTCGTCCACCGCCGCGGGTTCTCGCCGCTCGTGCCGGACATCCACCACGTCAACTTCCCGCGCGCGAGCGAACACACCGGCGAGTGCAAGTTGATCGGGGAGATCGAGGACACCATCTTCAAGCGGACGTGCCCTCCCGAAGAGGTCGCGGCCATCTTCGTCGAGCCGATTCAGGGCGAGGGCGGCTACCACCCGATCGCGCCGTGGTGCTTGCAGGCGCTGCGCGCGCTGTGCGACAAGCACGGCATTCTGCTCGTCGTGGACGAGGTGCAATCGGGCATGGGCCGCACCGGGAAGATGTGGGCCGTCGAGCACTACGGCGTGGAGCCGGACATCGTGTGCAGCGCGAAGGGCATCGCCAGCGGGATGCCGCTGGGCGCGATCATCGCCCGCGCGAACGTGATGGACTGGCCGCCCGGTAGCCACGCGAGCACCTTCGGCGGCAACCCCGTCAGTTGCCGCGCCGCGCTCGCCACCATCGACCTGCTCGAACGCGAGTACATGGCGAACGCGACCGCGCGCGGCGAGCAACTCCGCGCCGGGCTGCGCGAACTCGGCACCAAGCACAGCGGGTTGACCGGCGTTCGCGGGTTGGGCCTGATGACCGCGGCCGACCTGCCCACCGCCGCGACCCGCGAGAAGGTGATCCAGACCGCGTTCCACCGCGGCCTGCTGCTGCTCGGCTGCGGCGACAGCGCGATCCGCTTCTGCCCGCCGCTGTGCGTCAGCGCGGCGCAGGTGGAAACCGCGCTGGCGATCCTCGACGGCGTGCTGGGCGCGGTCGAACCGGCGAAAGCGCCCGCCGCGCCGGTCGGCGGCGGCGCACTGCCCGCGCTGAACGACTTACGGTGACGGCCGATGGCTTCGCATTCGACTTCGACCTGGAAGTTCCGCGCCGGTTGTTGCACCGCGCCGGTTCGCGTGGGATAATCCCGCGCCTCCATCTCACTTCCTGTCAGGAGCTTCCCGTGCGTAAGGTTCTGTGCGCGCTCGCGCTGTTCGTCGGCGTCGGGCTGGTTGTCGCGTCGCCGGCCCCGGTCGCCCCGGCGCAGCCGAAAGACAAGAAGGACGACAAGAAGGACACGAAGGCCGCGGCCGACGTGGGCACCATCGAGGTGTACAAGGCGAAGGACGGCTGGCGCATCCGCGTGAAGAACGCCGACGGCAAGTCGGTCGCCATCGGCACCGTGGGCCACGACAAGAAGGAAGACGCGCTGAAGGACGTGGAGTTCCTGAAGAACACCTTCGGCAAGGGCAAGGTGGTCGAGATCAAGGAAGAGAAGAAGTAGAGCCCGCGTGCGTTGGCATGGGATTCCGAACCCCGTGCCAACGCACGCAGCTCTAATTCGAGTCGCGGCCCGTTCGGGTTCAAGTCCGCCGAGATGGAACAGGCCCTCGTGATGGCCCTACTGGAAGCGAAGTAGAGTCGCCCGCCACCCCCCGCCCTTTTCGCCCTATCGCTCTGCGCCTTGAAATCCCAGCGTTTTCGCACTTCGGGCGAAAACGCGGTGGCCGTTATCGCTTCCGTACGAAGAAAATCCCAGCGTTCGGTGAAGGCCGGGGGTGGCCTTTATGGAGAAGCGTTACGGCTTCTCGTGATCGGTTGCAAAACCCAGATCGTCAGGGGATGATAGGTCGGTCAAGCTAATCCCAAGTTCGGCGAGGAGAGGGCGACGGATGCGGCGAGCGGTACTCGGCTGTCTCCTCTTGGCTTCGGTCGCTGCCTGCAACCGAGCGGAGAAGCAATTACACCAGGAGACGCAATCAAGCCAGGAGAGGCAGTCACTCAAGCAGTTCCTGGAGATGGCCGTCGCCTCGCTAGGCCACCGCTACGACGACCAGCTCAGGGACGTCCCCGACCCCGAGCGGAAGGTGCGGTTCCGGGTACTGTTCGCCCGCGACCAACTGGCCGCCGCCGACGCATACCTAGCCACTGAGCCCCCCATCGGTGCGGCGGCCCGGCAAGCGGTGGACGGTTACCGCGCGGCCAAGGCAGGCGAGCTGGGACTCTACGAGCGGTTGCTGGCCGAGAAGCGATACCAGCGGACCGAGGCAGAGGAGCAGCAGGATGCCGAGTTGCGGGCTCAAGCTGAGAAGCATTTGGAGACGATCGGCCGCATGGTGGACGAGTAAGTGGTCACGCCGAACTGGTCGCTGCACCTGACCCGGCCCTGTAGTTTGTTGTCGCGCACTCCCGGCGCGTTCGAGCCGCGCCCTGTTCGAGCGACCGAGGCTGTTGAAGTGGGTCGCCCGGAAATCGGTCACGAGCTTATCCGGCGACGGTAAACTGGGTGTGTGTTCTGTCGCCCGGAGATCGACCATGCCAACCGCTGAAGCGTCACGCGACCTCGACGAACTCGCCCGGCTCGGGGCCGAGGTCTTCGACCGCCGTGTCCGGCCGGCGTTGTGCCCGGCCGACGACGGGAAGTTCGTCGCCGTCGATGTCGCAAGCGGGGAATACGAGATCGACAGGGACGACTACGCGGCCGTCGCACGGCTGCGGGCGCGGGTGCCGGGGGCCGACGTGTGGCTGGCCCGCGCCGGCAGCCCGACCGCCTGCCGGATCGGGGCCGCCCGATGATTTGGGACACGGTCAACGCTCGGCTGGAGGCCATCGTCCGGCTGCGCGTGCGCGGGCCGACCGGTATCGAGACCGACGTGAACGCGGCCGTTGATACCGGGTTCACGTCCTCCCTCACCCTAGCGCCGGCGGTCGCGACAGCCTTGGGGTTGGTTCGGCAGTCGGGCGGTAACGCGATCTTGGCCGACGGGTCCGTGCGCCCGTTCCACGTCTACGCGGCCGAGGTGGATTGGGGCGGCTCGTGGCGGCCGGTGCTGGTGTGGGTGATCGGCGACGAGGTTCTCTTGGGTATGGGGCTGCTTGCCGGAAACCAACTCCGGCTCGAGGCCGTCGTGGGCGGTGCCGCGGAGATCACACCCTTTCCCTGAACAACCGAACCCGAGCGCTGCACCTGATCTCGAAACGCGACCGGGAGTGAGCGGGCCGGCCACCTCTTCGCAAAGGTAGTCGGCCTGCTCACTCCCGGTCGCGGCTCGCTGGCGACACACTTTCGCGTTACGCGGCGCGCTTGAGTTGGGCGGCCTGGACCGACTGTTCCCACGCGCGGAACTCGGTCATGAACTGGCCCACGGCCTCATCGGTCTTCGGGTGGGCACACATCTGCGGGAAGAACTTCGGCGGCACCGTCAGGATGTGCGCGCCGGCCTGGATCGCCTCGTTCACGTCCGCGAGGTGGCGGATGCTGCCGACGATGATCTCGCTGTCCGAGCCGCGCAGGTCGAGCGTCTCGCGCACCTGGCGCACCACGCTGCCGGCGTCGTAGCCGATGTCGCGGATGCGGCCCCAGAACAGGCTGACGTACTTCGCGCCGGCGCTCGCGGCCATCACCGCCTGGTTGTACGACATGCAGCAGGTGCAGTTGACCGGCACACCGCGCTTGGCGAGCTGCGCGATCACCTTCAGCTCGTTCCAGCCCACCGGAATCTTGATGTTCAGGTACGGGTAGTCGCCGAACTCCTTGACGAACTCTTCGGCCTGATCCGCCATCTTGTTCGGGTCCGCGGTGTTCACCTCGACCGAGAGGGGAATCTTGGCGTCGTGCTTGATGAGCGCGTCGATCATCGAGCGGATGTGCGCGCCGAAGTCGGTGCAGCCGGACCGCGCGACGAGCAGCGGGTTGGTGGTGACGCCGGACGGGAACCCGCGCTCCAGGCACGTTTCCAGTTCCTTCACGTCCGCGGTATCTACGAACAGTTTCATCGTCAGTCCCCCTGTTGAGTGAGTCCGTTCACTGAGTCCGTCACGCGGCTGAGCGCGTGGCGCTCTCGGTCGCGATGGTCGCCAGAATCCAGTTCGTGGCCCCGGAAATGTCGGCGGCGCGGTGGTCCGGGTTGCACCGTTCGGCGTTGCTGAACGGCGTGTCGATCAGCACCGCGGCGCACCCGGCCGCGTGCGCCGCGACGATGTCGCTCCAGCGGTCGCCGATGAGGAACGCCGAGTCCAGATCGAGGTCGTGCTTCTGTGCCGCCGCGAGCAACATGCCCGGTTGCGGCTTGCGGCAACTGCACTTGTCCGGGCCGTCGTGGTAACACGCGAACACATCGAGCAGCGGCAGTTCCGCGGTCATCTTCGCGTTGATCGCTTCGACCGCGGCGCGGGTCTGCTTGCCGCGGGCCACGTCCGGCTGGTTGGTCACAACCACGAGCGCGAACCCCGCGGCGCGGAGCCGCGCGAGCGATTCCTTCACGCCGGGAAGCAGTTCGAGTTCGGCAACGTTCATCGGCGGGCGCGTGGTGCCGCCCTCGGGGAAGGCCCGGTTGAGCACCCCGTCGCGGTCCAGAAATACCACGCGCTGCGGCATGTGTTCTCCAGAGTGCGAAGCCGCGAAGCGGCTTCAGGCGGCCTTCTTGGTCGCTTCCGATTCCCACTTGGTCGCGGCGGCTTTTAGCGCCGGGTGCGTCACGAACAGGTGCCACACGACCGCCTGAAACGCCTCGGCGTGCGGGGTGACGTGCGCGGCGTTCACCGTCGGCACGATCACACAGGCGTCGGCCACCTTCGCGGTGTAGCCCCCGTCGCGACCGACGATGCCGCACACGGTCGCGCCGACCTTCTTGGCGTGCTGCACCGCGCGCACGAGGTTCGGGCTGACGTTGCGTTCGAGGTCGCCGCCACCGACCGAGAACACCAGCAGGCCATCGTCCGAGTCGAGCCGGCTGCCCTTCAGCCACTCGGCGAAGACGGTTTCCCAGCCCTCGTCGTTGGTGCGGGCCGTCAGTTCGGAGACGCTGTCGGTGGGCGAGTACGTCTCGATCCCGGCGATCTTCCGGAAGTCGTTGACCGCGTGCGAGGCGTTGGCCGCGCTGCCGCCGACGCCGAGGACGAACAGCCGCCCGCCGCGGGCGCGGATCGCGGCCAGTGCCTCGACGGTCTTGTCGATGGCGGCCACGTCCAGCTTCGCGATGATCTGGCTCGCTTCGGTCAGGAACTGTTGCGTGAAGGACATCGAGCGAACTCCCTTCGGTGTTGG
>SXHE01000835.1 GCA_005773755.1 Planctomycetia bacterium | reverse complement strand
GTCCCGCTGTTCGACGAGCTGGTGCTCGACTTCACCGCGACCGACGGCGACGTGACCTCGATCCTGTTCGTGTGACACGGGTGCGCCCACCCGCGCGGGTGGGCGTTGCGGTGCGGGCCGATAGAATGCGGGTCTACTTCTATCTGGAGGGGACCGGACCATGGGCATTCAGCACGCACCGAAGAGCCAGCGGAACAAGAACAAGAAGCGGGTCCGCGCCCGCAAGCACAAGCTCCGCAGCACCAAGAAGTACAAGGGCGGCGTGCGCTAATCACGCCGCGCGGCGCACCGGCTCCGCGCCCGCGTCCGGCTTGCGCGCGAGCAGGCACAGTTCGTCGCCCGCGCCGCGCCACGCGGTCCAGTTCGTGAGCACGCTCCTCGCGAACCGAACCCGCAGCGCGGGCAGCCACCACTTCCGCCGCAGCGCCTTCGCGCGGTCGGCCGTGTACCCCATCCAGCGCGTGTGCCCCTTCGTGGCGACCGTCTCGACGACGAACCCAGAACCCGCGACCGCGCGGCGGAGGGTGTCCGGGGTGAAGTGCAGCAGGTGCCACGGGAGGCGCAGCGGGAACCACGCGGGGCCGAACGCACGGAACCCCCACGCCGCGACGTTCGGCACGGCCACACACAGCCACCCGCCCGGTGCGAGCGCGTCGAACGCGCTGCGGAGCATCTGCGCCGGGTCGTGGACGTGTTCGAGCACCATGCGGAGCGTGATCGCGTCGAGCGAACCGGGCGGCACCTCCGGGTGCGGCAGAGTGCCCTCGATGACGCGCAGCCCGTAGTGCGCCCGCGCGGTCGCCGCCGCGTGCGGGCTGAAATCCATCCCGAAGGCGTCCCACCCGCGGTCGCGCATCTCCGCCGCGAACGCACCGGCCCCGCACCCGCAGTCCAGCAGCACGCCGCCCGGTTTCACCGGGATCCGGTCCGCGAGGGTCTTCTCGGTGCGGCCGAACAGCTTCCGCTTCAGCGCGCCGAGCGCGCGCCCGCGGCGGCGCGGGGCCTGGTACTGTGGGTAGCTCGCGGTGTAGAGCAGCGCGACGGTGTCAGCGGTCGGCCGCGGGTTCTGGAACACCATGTCGCAGCGCCGGCACTTCGCGAGCCGGTACTCGTGCCCGTCGTCGCCGGGGGCGCGCAGGAACTCGTCCTCGTCGGCCGACCCGCACACCGGGCACGCGGTACGCTCCCAGTGAATCTCGTCCATGAGGCCCCGGGCAGTTTCGCGTTGCAATACGGCCGGCGCACGGCCTTAATCTGACATCGACGGAACGGACTTGAGAATTTACTCTTCCTCCAATTGGGTCCGTTCGCGCGGGGGGCTACACACATGCCGGAACCCGGCACGCGGTTCCGCTTCGTACTGAAGCGGCTCAACTGGGCGCAGCACTACGGCGGGAACCGCTCGCGGCGGCCCGGCGAGGTCGCGGTCGCGTCGTTCGACACGTTCGCCGAAGCGGACGCCGAGCGCGCGGCGCGCGAGGACGGCGAGCGCAAGAAGGTGAACCCGTTCGCCTGCGGCGACGCGGTTCAGTACTGGTCGCACCTCGACGAACCGCGGCTGCGCGACTGGCTCATGGACCGCGGCATCGACCCGCCCGAACCGAAGAAGGACAAGACGACCGACTGGCCCGCGTGGTGGAAGAAGCACCAGAAGGCGCTCGGCTCGGAGAAGCGCGCGGTGGTGTGGGAGGCGCTCGACAAGGAGCGGTTTTTCGCCGTGCGCGAGGAGCCGGTGCGCCCGGTCGGGTACGCGGTGATCGAAATCAACTGGGAGTACAACGACGAGAACTACTCCGCTGATGAAGAGGGCGGGCGCGTGCTGAAGGTGTTCCGGGCCCGCGCGCGGGCCGAGGCCGAGTGCGCCGCGCGCAACGCCGCGGCCCGCGAGGAGTGGAGCTTTGTGGACGAATTCGCGGCCGGGTTCGAGGACGATCTGGACGAGGACGAGGACTTCGGCATGGCCGCGTTCGACATGACCGGCCGTATCCGCCACCGGCGCGGGTTGACCGACGACAAGAAGCTGGGCAAGCGCGAGGGGCTGTACAACAGCAGCGCCGACGCGATCTTCTACGAGGTGATCGAGGTCACGCTGGAGGGCCTGGAATGACCCGCAAAGCACCGGCGAGCAAGACGAAGTCGAAGGCCAAGCCCGCGCAGAAACCCGCACAGCCGGCGGCGCTCGCGGTCTACACTGTGGTCCGGCCGATCCCGGCCGAGGTGCCGACGCACTCCGAGCCGGAGCGCGTGTTCGCGACGCGGGCCGCGGCCAAGACGCACGCCGACGAGTTGAACGGACAGGTCCGCGCGCTCACCAACCCGTTCGGCGACAGCGGCCCGGAGTGGACGATGCCCGGCGGCGAGAAGGCGCTCGTCGCACTGTTGAAGACCCACAAGCTCCCGGTGCCGGCGAAGAAGAAGGGCTACAACTTCATCGACTGGGAGGAGTGGTGGGACCGCCACTACTTCGACATGACTGACGACCAGCGCGAGGCGCTCTGGCTCGCGCAGAAGAAGTACAACTGGTACACGGTCAAAGAGACGACGCTGGAGTGACCGCGGCCCGCGTCCCGGCCGCGCGGTATCCTTTCCGCATGACCCCCATCGGCAGATTGGCCCCGTCGCCCACCGGCGCGCAGCACGTCGGCAACGCCCGCACGTACCTCGTCGCGTGGCTCTCCGCCCGCGCGCCCGGCGGCGCGGTGAAGCTCCGCATTGAGGACATCGACTCGCCGCGCATCAAGCCCGGCGCGGCGGACGAAGCAGCGGCCGACCTGCGCTGGCTCGGCCTCGATTGGGACGGCGAACCCGTCGTCCAGACCGCGCGCCTCGCGCACTACGAAGCCGCGCTCGCCGAGTTGAAGCGGCAGGAACTGGTCTACCCCTGCACCTGCACGCGCTCGGACATCGCCGGGGCCGCGAGCGCGCCTCATCTCGGTGAAGAGGTGACGTACCCCGGCACCTGTGCGCACCGTCGCGCCGCGGACGCCCTCGCGCTTCACGCCCAAGGAAAGCCGTTCGCGTGGCGGTTCCGCGTCACCAGCAGCCCGGCCTACGACGACCTGTTCGCCGGCGCGCGGCACATCGACCTGACCCGATCCGGCGGCGACTTCGTGATCTGGAAGAACGCGGGGACACCGGCGTATCAGCTCGCGGTGGTGATCGATGACGCCGCGATGGGCGTGACCGAAGTGATCCGCGGCGACGACCTGGTCCCGTCGACCCCGCGGCAACTGCTGCTGTACCGCGTGTTGGGACTGACCCCGCCGCGGTTCGGGCACGTCCCGCTGGTGGTGGGGGAAGACGGGCGGCGGCTGGCGAAGCGGCACGGCGACACGCGCCTGTCGGTGTTCCGCGCCGCGGGCGTGACCGCGGAGGCACTGGTGGGCCTGCTCGCGTGGTCGTGCGGCTGGCAGGACACCCCCGCGCCGATCTCGGCGCGCGACCTGTTGCCGCGCTTCCGGCTGGGTGCGATCCCGCCGCGCCCCTTCGTGCTGACCGCGGCGCTGTTGAAGCGCATCGGCTACGGGTAACTTCACCGCGCGACGGGGCGCGGGGGCGGGGCCACCGGCACCCGGAACACCGGGCGGTTGCCCGCGCCGCTGTCGTAGACCAGGCCCGCGCCGTCCGAGGCGTGGGTATAGATGTGCTGACCGTCCGCGGAGAACGCGACGGTCTCCGAACCCGCCAGGGTCAGCAGTTCCGCGCCCGTGACCGCGTCCCAGACGCGCAGCGTGTCGTCCTCGCCGACCGTGGCGATGCGCGTCCCGGCCGGGTTCCAGGCCACGCCGCGAACCGGTGCCCGGTGGCCGCGCAGTTCGGACTGCGTCGCGCCCGATGCCACGTCGCGAACCAGCACGACGATGCCGTCGCGCTGGAGCACCTTCGACCGGTCGGGCGCGTGCAGCGAAGCCGGCGCGACCGGGCGCGAACCGGCAACGGGGCGCGAGCGGCCCGGCGAGCTGAGGTGGTAAAGGTAATCGTGTTCCCAGTCGCGCAGCTCCGCCGGTGTGCCTTCCAGCAGCGTGCGAACGTCGCCGATCTTGTTCAGCTCCCACAACCGATAGGCGTGCTGAACCGTGCGCGCGTACTCCCACCGCGCGACGAGTGCGAGGTGACGGTCGAGGAGCGCCCGCGTTCGCGCGTCGGTCGCGTCGGGCGGGGCTTGCGCGGGGGGCGAGGGTATCGCGTGCAACTGCTCGCGCGCGGCGGCGAGTTCGGCCCGCGCCGTTCGTGCGTCGCGCCAGAAGTACGCGGCGGCGAACCCGGCCAGCAGCACGAACAGCGCCAGAGCGATCAGGCGCGCGGGCGGCCGGGTGCGCGGTGCGTCGGGCTGCGACAAGGGCGATCTCCGCTTGGCGCTAGTGTGCGCCGACATCGGGTGCGGACGCACCGAGCGGAAGCGGCTCGTGCGGCTCTTCGGGGAACAGAACCCACTCGACGGGGAACGCCTCGTGGGGCGGCTCGTCGGGCGCGCGGGCGGCGCGGGCCGTGCGGGTCGCGTCAACGGGCGCGACCGGCGGGTGAGCGGAACGGGATTCGGGCACGAACGTGAGGTCGGTCATGGCTGTACTCCTTGCCGGGATCGGGACCGAACGAGCCTCCGTTGGGCACGCGACGCGGCGGAGAGACTACGCACACCGCGAGCGTTCTTCTG
Organism: Planctomycetia bacterium; assembly: GCA_005773755.1. Lineage (GTDB taxonomy): Bacteria > Planctomycetota > Planctomycetia > Gemmatales > Gemmataceae > Gemmata. The sequence continues at coordinate 883 of SXHE01000835.1, read as the reverse complement.
AGCGAAAGGGCCGTCGAGCGAGTCCATCGAGTTGCTCCGCTTGAGGATACCAGACGCGCGCCCGCAACGAAAGGCTGCACCGGGCGAAGATTTATTCTCCGCCTCAAAATCGGCGCGACCGGCGCGTAACTCAGGTGCGACCCCGATCGCGGGTCGCCTTCGCTCACGGACTCCGTTTCGCGCCCGCGTTCGCCGGGCCGGGCCGTGCTGTGGCCCCAACCCGTGGAACCGCCATGCAGAAGCTCAAAAGCGCCCTCACGTACCTCGTGACCGTCGGTGCCGGTGAAGTGGTGCGCGAGCGCGCCCGCCGGGCCGCGCTGGAGGCGCGGGCGCGGCTGGGATCGAGCGGATCGCGTACTTCGACGTGAAGCCGTGCTCGTTCGGCCCGGTCCCGCTCGACCCGGCGTTCGAGCAGTTCGGCTTGATCCCCGAAGGGTCCACGGCGGCGGACGCGGTCCGGCGCGCCGGCCTGCTCGGTCCGCGCACGCTGGTGCTGGTCTGCACGCCGACCGACTCGCACGTCCGATACGCCCGCGAGCTCGCGCCGCTCGTCGGGCGCGTGGCGATCGAGAAGTCGACGTGCCACGACCCGGCCGCGGCCCGCGGGCTGCTCGACTTCGAGGGGCACGTGTTCCCGCTCGGCCACCAGCTCTTCAAGCGGGAAATGCTCGACTTCGTGGCCGCGTGCCGGCGCGGGGAACTGACCCTCGCGGACGTGGCGCGGGTGGGGTTCACGCTGTTCGAGGACAAGGGCGTCGGCGCGCGGCAGATCGACGACGCGGTGTGGGACACCGGCTGGCACGGGATCGAGTGCGCCGTCGCGCCGGTGCTGGCGCTGGCCGGCGGCGTGCGGATCGCGATCAGGCGCGTGCGCGTCGCCACG
>SXHE01000834.1 GCA_005773755.1 Planctomycetia bacterium | reverse complement strand
TGTCGAGCCGGACGCGTGAGCGACCGGAGCGCCCAACGGTGCGAGCACCTACATCACGTCTTCGAGCCACTCGATCGCGCCCGCCGCCGCGGGGTCGGCGAGCGCGGCGCGGGCCACCTCGAATGCGACGTGCCGGGCCAGGCCGCGGTGCTGGTCTGTCGCCACGTTCGCCGCGAGCCAGTCGGCCAGGGCCGATTTCTCGCCCCCGGACAGCTTGCGGTCGGCCAGCGACTGTGTAAGAAAGTGAGTTAGAATGTCGGAGTTCATTGCGCGCCGGGTTTGCGGGTATCGTGTTCGCGTGAGGGGCGATTCTCCCACTCTCCGCCGGAGGACGCAAGCCGTGAACGACTCCCCCCTGTTCACCATCGAAGCGGTGCGAGCCTGGGTCGGCGATTCCGAGATCGGTAAGGGCCGCCCCTACGCCGAGGGCGCGGCCGTGAGCGGGTGCGCACACACCGGCTGCCTGCTGAAGGCGTGCGTGAAGGGCACGCGCACGCGGCCCTACCGCGTGTGGGTCCAGCCGGCCGAAGGCGCGGTCGTCGGGGCCGGGTGTACCTGCCCGGTCGGGCGCGGGCAAACCTGCGGCACGAGCCGGTGCAAGCACGTCGCCGCCGCACTGCTCGCGTACCTCGAAGCCCCCAACCGGTTCGTCCACATCGACGACGTGTACGCGGACCTCGAAGCCCGCGACAAGTCGGAACTGATCTCACTGGTGATGCAGATGCTCCAGCGCGCCCCAGAGGTGGAGCCGCTGCTCGCGGCCCCGCTGCCGGGCGTGACGTCGCCGCGCGAGGTGCCGCCGGATTTCTTCTTCTGGCAAACGGCCGAGATGATTCGGGGCGTGAACCTCGCCAACGACCGGGCCGCGCGAGAGATCGCCGAGTGGGTCATCGAAATGCTGGAGGATAACGTCGCGTTCGACCACTGCGACCAGGGCAACGTGTTCGACGCGGTACAAGCGGGCGTGGCGCGCGCGCTGCAGCGGGAACTGCCGGAACACATCCGCGAGCGGGTGCTGTGCGAACTGCCCGACGACCTGCGCTGGACCCTGGCCCCGCCCGCCCGCGAAGTCGGCGTGTGAAGCCCCGCTTCTACTTCTCTCGGCGCACGCTCCAGTCAGCGACGCCTTCCAGGATCGTGCGGCACTCAGTGCGCGGCAGGCACGCCAGTTGCTCCTTCGCGGATCGTGCGAACTCCTCCGCGTGGCGCTTCGCGTAGGCGACCGACTGCGTGCGCTCCAGGGCGTGCAGCACGCGCAGGCCCAGACCGTCCCCGCCGGCGCGGATCGCGTCGCGGAGCTTCGCGGATTCCGCCGCCGGGAGCCTCTGCAGGCAGTGGATCACCGGCAGCGTGAGCTTCTGCTGTTCCAGGTCGGTGCCGAGCGTCTTGCCGGCCGCGTCCTCGGTGCCCACAAGATCGAGCACGTCGTCGGCGATCTGGAACGCGAGGCCGAGCGACCGGCCGTAGCTCGCGAGCTTCGCGACCACTTCCTCCGGCGCGCCGGCATACAGCGCCCCGAGCCGGCCGCAGCACTCCGTCAGCGCCGCGGTCTTGCCGTCGATCACGGCGAAGTAGTCCGCTTCGGTCAGTTCCAGGTTGCCGCGTTCGGTCACCTGCCGCAGTTCCCCGGCGCACACGCGGTTGGTCGCCTCACCGGTGATCTGGGCCGCACGGCCGTCCACGGTGCTGGCCAGGTGGAAGGCGTGCGTGAACAGCATGTCGCCCAGCAGGATGCTGACCTTGTTGCCCCAGCCGGCGTTGAACGTGGCCGCATGACGGCGCAGGTCGGACTCGTCGAGTACGTCGTCGTGAACGAGCGTGGCCGTGTGGATCATCTCCATCACGGCGGCGAGGGGGTGGTGCGCCGGCGCGACCTTGCCGCACGCCTTCGCGGTGAGCAGCAGCAGCGCCGGCCGGAGCCGCTTGCCGCGATAGTGCCGCAGGTGTTCGATCAGCGGCCCGAACGGGCCGCGATGGGGCGCGAGCGTGCGGTCGAAGATGCGCTCGGCTTCGGCGATGTCGGCCGCGACCGGGGCGAACCCCAGGCTCGTCGCCCTCGCGCCGCGGGTCGGGTCGGATACGGGCATTCCGCCGGACACAGCGGGCGAAACGGTTGCCATTGCGGTCCCCATCGCGCGGCCCTCCCGCTCTCCGCGGCGGGCCGCAACCCGGAAAGCATACGCCCGCGGTGCCGTGCGTCAATTGCAACTTCGAGTTAGGACGGGTCGCGGACGAAGTGCCCGCTCTGCCCGCCGTCCTTCTCTTCGAGCCGCACCGCCTCGATGGTCATCGCGCGGTCCGCGGCCTTGCACATGTCGTACACCGTCAGGGCTGCGACAGTAACCGCAGTGAGCGCCTCCATTTCAACACCGGTGCGGGCGAAAACCGAAACCGCGGCCTCGATCCGCACCGCGTCGTCCGCCGGGAACGTGAAATCCAGCTTGACCGAGGTGAGCGGCAGCGGGTGGCACAGGGGGATCAGGTCGGCCGTTTTCTTTGCGGCCATGATGCCCGCGAGTCGGGCCACTTCGAGCACGTCGCCCTTGCTCAGCTTCTTGTCGCGGATGAGGGTGAGCGTTTCGGGCTTCATGCGCACCAGGGCCGACGCGCGGGCCACACGCGCGGTCTCCCCCTTCGCCCCCACATCGACCATGCGAGACGCGCCGGACTCATCGAAATGCGAAAGGGTCGGCATGGGTAATGTGCCTTCTTCGTTAGCCGCGAGCCGCAGGCGAGCGCGCCTTTTGAGACGCGCCGGGGCGCTCACCTGCGGCTCAATTGTAACGCCGTTATTGCTTCTCAGGTGCCAGGAACCGCGCGCCGCGCTCGACCGGTGCGGGCGGCGGAAGTTCTTCCGTGTCCGGCGGTAGTGGTGAGGGAACGACAGGCACGCGCGGCACGCGCGGGGCCGCCATCAGCGGTGGCTTGATCGCCACGTCGCGATCGGCCTCGTAGGTGCGGCCGTCGGACGTGACCAGCCGCACCGCGATCCGCACGCGCTCGGCCGACGGGACCGTTTGCCAGGGCACCGCGACGAAGTAGCCGGTGCTGATGAGACCACTCTTCCAGGTGCGGCGGAGTTTGTCGGCCGGTAGTTCCCACGAGCCGATTGGGGTCTTCAAGCCGGCCGGCGAAATCTCCCACGCGCCGACCACCGCCCGCGCCGGCACTTTCACCGCGGCCCCGTCCTCGTCCTTCGGCACGATCACCACCATCAGTCCCTCGTCGCCGGGCGCGCCGTCCTCGTCGACGCCACCGGTGCCACGGGCCAGGGCGATTTCTTTGACGGGGAGGAACGGCCCGCTGCCGGTCGGGGTCGGCCCGGCCCCGCCCCGCGACTGCGAAGCTTCGTAAGCGCGGAGCAGGTTGCGGGACTGATCGAGCGCGGCGCGGGTGTCGGTCAGGTCGCGCTCGCGGGTGCGCAGCTCGGCTTCGATGAGGTCGTAGAGCGACCCACCCTCGCCCAGTCCCGCGGCGCGGCGCAGCCGGTCACGCACGGCCTCCCACGCCGGCGTGTCCGGCGGCACATCCAGCAGGATGAGGTCCAGCCCCAGCGCG
>SXHE01000833.1 GCA_005773755.1 Planctomycetia bacterium | reverse complement strand
GAACACGGTCCACCGGCCGCGCTCGCGGTCGTAGGCCAGCGCCCCCGCGATCTTGTCGCCGTCCTTCAGGAGCCGGATGACCGTGCGCTCCATGTAGACGTTGATGCCCTGGTGGATGCCGTGATCTTGCAGCGTGCGGATCAGCTCCAGCCCGGTGCGGTCGCCGACGTGCGCCAGCCGCGGGTATTTGTGCCCGCCGAAGTTGCGCTGGAGGATCTTGCCGTCGGGCGTGCGGTCGAACACCGCGCCCCACTTTTCGAGTTCGCGCACGCGGTCCGGGGCTTCGCGCGCGTGAAGCTCGGCCATGCGCCAGTTGTTGACGTACTGCCCGCCGCGCATCGTATCGGCGAAGTGAACCTTCCAGTTGTCGCGGTTATCGACGTTCGCCAGTGACGCGGCGATCCCGCCCTCGGCCATCACCGTGTGCGCCTTGCCCAGCAGCGACTTGCACACCAGCCCGACGGAGACGCCCGACGCGCTTGCTGCGATGGCCGCGCGCAGGCCCGCGCCGCCGGCCCCAATGACGATGACATCGTGTTCAACAGTCTGGTGTTCGACAGGCATTTGGGAGGGTCCAGGTGTCGTTCAGGTAACGTCGAATAGGCCGCGCTCGCCGGCGGCTTGCGGCAAACGAACTCACAGGATGCGGATGTCCTTCCAGATGCCCATCGAGCAGAGGCGCACGTAGACGTCGGCAAACATCACGCCCACCAAGCTGATCCACGCCCACATCATGTGCCGCTTGTTCAGCGCGCTGCACCCCTTGTACATCTTCTGGCACGTCGGCGACTCGGACATGCAGTCCTTGATGCCGCCGACGAGGTGCCGCAGCGAGTGACAGCCGAGCGTGTAGCCGCTCAGCAGGATCACGTTCAGCGTGAGCACCAGCGAGCCGACACCGATGCCGAAGCCGCCCTTGCCGGTCTCGTCCTTGAACCAAAACGCCTGGACCGCGTCGTAGGCCAGCATGAGGATGAACAGGAGCGCCACGTACAGGAAGTAGCGGTGGATGTTCATGATCCGCAGCGGCCAGTTGCTCTCGCCGATGTAGCCCTTGCGCGGTTCACCGACGGCGCAGTTGGGCGGGTCGGCCCAGAACGCCTTGTAGTACGCGCCGCGGTAGTAGTAGCACGTCAGCCGGAACCCGGCGGGTGCCCACAGGATGAACAGCGCCGGCGAGAACGGCAGCCACGCGGGCCACCAACTCGGCTGCGGGCCGAACCACGAGTGCGGCGAGTTGCCGAAGATTTCCGGCGAGTAGAACGGCGACAGGTACGGGCCGTGGGTGTAGTGGACGCCCTGGAGCGCGGCCCAGTTCGCGTACACCAGGAACGAGCCTAGCCCGACGAACACCAGCAGCGGCTGGAGCCACCACTTGTCGCGGCGCGAGGTCTGACCGAACGAACGAGGGGCCGGTGGTGGAAGGACCGGGAGAGGAGTGCCCGCCATGCAACGCTCAGGTTGGAACCGGCTCGGAGTGAAAGCGACGATAATAAGCGTGCGAAGAACCGGTCGCAAGGGCCAGTGCGAAAAACCACGCACGATTCCGCACGCTACGCCAGCACGCCCTTCACCACGTCGCCCTTGCTGACCACCATCGGCCGCGCCTGCTGATCGACGATCTCGCCGCGCGGGTCGATGCCGAGCAGGTGATAGATCGTCGCGGCCAGGTCCGCGGGGCTGACGGGGTTCGTCGAAGGGTACGCCGCGAGGCGGTCCGACGAGCCGTACACGATACCGCCCTTCACCCCCGCCCCGGCCAGTACGACCGAGTAGCAGAACGACCAGTGATCGCGGACCGCGTCGCGGTTGATCTTCGGCGTCCGGCCCATGTCGCCCATCCACACCACCAGCGTGTCGTCGAGCCGTCCGCGGGCGTCGAGGTCCGCGAGCAGCGCGGCGAACCCGCGGTCCATCTGCGGCGCGAGCGTGTTCTTCAGGTGGAAGAAGTTGCGGCCGTGGGTGTCCCAGTCGCGGTTGCCGGTCGAGTACAGCGTGGTGAGCGGCACGCCGGCTTCGACCAGCCGCCGCGCGAGCAGGCAGTTCCGCGCGAACGGGTCGTTCCCGTAAGCGTCGCGCACCTTGCGCGGCTCGCGGCTCAGGTCGAACGCCTCGCGGGTCGCGCTGGTCGAGAGCAGTTCGTAGGCGCGGCGCGAAGCGTCGTCGAGCGCGCCGGCCCCGGCCGCCGCTTGCAAGCCGGGCGCGGCGCGGTTCATCTGGTCGAGGAGCGTGCGCCGACCGCTCAGGTCGGTGCCCTTCGTGTCCGTCATCACCGCCGTGACCGTGCGCGTATCGACGACCTGATTTGTGCGCGTCTCGAAGGGCAGCGTGTACGGTTCGTAGCTCGAACCGAGGCACCCGGCGGTCGCGCCGAGGCTGTCGTTGTTGCCGAAGTGCCGCAGGTCGCCGAGCGCGACGTAGGGGAACACCGGTTTCGCCGCGGGGCGCAGTTTCGCGACGACGGACCCCATCGCGGGCATGTCTTGTGGGGTCGCGGGCGGCTCGATGCCCAGAGTCTCGTGCTTCGGGTGCGAGTAGCCCGTGAGCGCGAGGTACGCGCCGATGGCGTGGTCGTTGTCGTTGTGCGTCACCGAGCGCACGATCGCGTACTTGTCGGCCAGTGCCGCGAGTCGCGGCAGGCGCTCGCCGATCTGTGTGCCGGGCACGTTCGTGTTGATCGGCTTGAACTCGCCGCGCACCTCGACCGGCGCGTCGGGCTTCATGTCCCACAGGTCGAGGTGGCTCGGCCCGCCGTAGTTGAACACGACGATGCAGGCCTTCGCGCGGCCGAACGTGCCCCTCGCGGGCACGGGCGCGGCCGTCGCGCGCGACCGGAACAGCCCGTTGAGCGCGAGGCCGGTGAACCCAAGCCCGCCAACGCGGAGAGCTTCGCGACGCGACGGACCACGAAAGGAGAGCACGGGCAGGCTCGCGGTGGGGGAGGGGAGTGCAGTGACAGCCATCATACCCGCGCCGGGGCGGCGCGGGCCAGCGCGATTCGTGCGCGAAACAGCTCGGTGCGGCTCAGGTGCCCACACAGAACAGCTTCTCCGCTCGCGCGCCTTTGTCGCGCAGGGCGACGCGCAGGTAGACGCGCCCGCCGCAGACGGTCGGCGTGGCGAACACCTCGTTCCCCAACTGGTTCTCGGCCAGCGCCTCGTACTCCTTCGGGTTCGCCTTGAACACGAACGTCTTGCCGGTCTCGTTGGTCGCCAGGATCGTGTCGCCCACCAGCACCGGGGACGCGGTGAAGGTGCCGCCCAGCCGGGCGTTCCACTGCTCCGCGCCGGTGTCGCTCTTCCAGCAGATCGCGATACCGTCGTCCGTGACCGCGTACAGGAACCCGTCGCGGATCAGCATCGACGGGACGTAGACGCGGGTCTTGATGTCCCACGCGATGCCGGTGCCGTCGAGCTTCACCGCCGCGACGTGGTTCCGCGGGTAGCCGCCGCTGGTGAAGACGTGCTTGCCGTCGGTCACGGTCGAGGTGACGCACTCCTCGGTCGCGCCTTTCAGCTCCCAGTTCTCCTTCCCGGTCAGCGGGTCGAGGCTGGTCACCAGGTTGCAGCCGGTCAGGATCAGGTGGTTCTTCCCCCCAACTGAGACAACGATGGGCGAACAGTAGTTCGGGAGCTTCGGCCGCTTGCGGGTCCACTCGATCTTGCCGGTCGCGCGGTCGAGGCCCGCGACCAACCCCTTCCCTTCGCCCTTGTTGTCCGCGGTGACGAGCAGCAGCGGGCCGAACACGGTCGGTGAGGAGCCGTAGCCCTGGTGCAGTGTGTACTCGGCGACCTTCGTTTGCCACACCCGCTTGCCGTCGAGATCGAGCGCGGTGGCGCGGATCGCGCCGTCGTTGGGGAAGTTGATGTAGACCCGCTCGCCGTCGCACGCGGGCGTGGCGGAGGCGTGTGTCGCTTTCGCGTTCAGCCCGGCCTTGATGAAGTTCCCCTTGTGAACCTCGCTGTGCCAAAGCTGCTTGCCGGTCTTGCGGTCGAGGCACAGCACGCTCTGCGACTCGGCCTTCTCGTCCGCGGTGGCGAGGAACACGCGGTCGCCCACGACGATAGCGGAGCCGTGCCCGCGGCCCGGCACCGGCGCTTCCCACACGACGTTCTTGGTCGCGGTCCATTCGAGGGGAATCTTCTGCGCGGGGGCGACGCCGTCGCGCGTCGGCCCGCGCCACCACGGCCAGTCGTTCGGCCCGATGTTGAGCTTGGCCTCCGCGCCGCTCAGGTGCGAGGCCACGGCAACAGCGGGGAGTGTGGCAAGAAAGTCGCGACGGTTCATCAACGGCTCCAGAAGGAGAACGGCGGGAAGGTGGCGACAGTGTACCGGGAGCGCGGCCTGCACGCAGCCCGATTTCCGCTTTCCGGCCCGCGCGTGCTACGGTATCTTCATTCACACACTTCGCCTTTTGCAGGTGCGCCCTTTTCGGAGGACCGTCCATGACGCGGGCGACAACTCCCTTCGCCGTTCTAACCACGGTCGCGCTGGCGCTCGCGGCGGGCTTCGCGCCAGAGGCCGCGCGGCCGGCCCGCGCGCAGGACGCGCCGGTCGCACCGAAGGCCGATCCGGTACTCGCCGCCAGCACCATCAGCGCGCTGCTGAACGCAAACGGTGGCAAGCCGCCCGCGACCGGCAAGGAACTGTGGGCCGCGCTCGCGAAGATCGGCACGTTCGCGCAGATGCCGGTGGTGTTCTCCGCTGTCCACCTCGAATCGGGCATTTCGAACCCGCGCGTGGTGATCGCCCCTGTCGGTATCCCGGCGGGCGACGATCCGACGCGCCCGAACCTGATGGGCCGGCTGTACCTCGCGGCGAACATGGAGCGGCACCCGCAGGGCGGCGACCCGAAGGTCACATCGGTCGAGTTCATCTCGTGGAACGCGCTGCGCCGCCAGTTCGACTTCGGGGTGATCGAGGACATGGGCACGCCGGAGCCGAAGCTGAGCCTCGTCGAGGGCGGCAAGTGCTTCGCGTGCCACAAGAACCGCGGGCCGATTCTGGGGGCCGCGCCGTGGTCGAACACGACCAGCCAGCCGATCCTGCGAGCGCTCGTCGCAGAGCGCCTCAAGATCGTAGACGCGCTCCCCGCGGGCGCGCCGGCCGGCTTGCGCGACCGGATCGACGGCATGGCGCTCGTCTCGCCCGATAGCGCCTCGGTGGACGACTCCGTTCGCGCGGGCGCGGTGCTCCGGATCAACCGCGAGAAGTTCCGGCTGATGAACCGGTCCGACAGCGGGCGCAAGGCGTTCGTCGCCCTGCTCGGTGCAATCGCCGTGCGCGGCCCGATCGACCCCGCACCGCTTGCCACCCGCACCGCGGTCGACCTGTGGGCCTACGACAACGACCGCTCGTTCCTCAAGTTCGGCAACGACTGGCTCGCGCTGGGCAAGGCGACCAATTCGGGCGTGTTGCTGGATTACACGCCGGTCACGGTCAAGGCCGACGAGTGGGACACGAAGCCGCTGAAGCCGCTCCCGGTGGCCGGGCCGAACGTCATCACCGCGGCCGGGGTCGCGGGCATCACCGTGCCGACCGTGACCGCGTCGGGCGCGGGCGCGGGTGGTGGCGGGTACAGCGGATCGAAGCCGACGGGCCAAGTGCCGTCGCCGCCGCGCCCGCAGCCCAACCAGACGAAAGAGGAACGGCTCCAGGCGCTCGCGGCACACGCGGCGAGTGCCCGCGCCCGCGCCCAGGCGAAGACCGTTGTTGAGGCTTTCGATAAAGAACTGCAGGCCGCCATCTGGCACAACGAGAAGCTCGTGGCGACGCGCACCACCAAGCTCGCGCTGTTCACCACCTATGACGCGCAGCGCGCCGCCGGTCGGTCGGCGGTGCCGAGCGCGGCGCAGCCCAGCAACCCGAAGGCGTTCGCGTACGTCGTCCCGAAGGTGACGCAGAAGCCGACCGGGATGCTGAACCCGACGATGCTGGCGGCCACCATCGGGCTTACGGCCGGCGACCGCGACTTCATGGCCGACGCGCTGGCCGATACCGCAAAGCGGCTCGCCAAACAAAAGGTGACGGCAGCGGCGCTCGCGAAGCAGGTGTTCGAGGGACCGGAGTTCGCCGACGTGCTGGCCGGCGGGCCGCTCCCGGACCGCGACGACTTCAAGGACCGGTTCGTCGCCGGGCTGAACGGCGTGCTGACCGCGAACTACCAGGACGCCGGGTTCGCCCCGGCCCGCGCGACCTACGCCAGCGGCCCGCGCCGCGACCCGAAGGCCGTCGAGGAACTCGAATCCGCCATCGTGCCGACGTCCGCGTGCCTGCGGTGTCACGACGTGCGCGGGGCGAAGCAGAAGCTGTTCGACCCGATACCGGCCCTCGCCTTCGACCCGCTCGACAAGGCGGCGCGGGCCGAGTGGGTGCGCACGGCCGACCCGAAGCGCAAGCAGGAGGTGCTCGCGCGGCTGTACGAGCGGGTCCACACCAGCGCCGACATGCCGCCGCGCGACGCGCCCGAGCACGACGCCTTCCGGGTCAAGCACGGGGCCGCGTTCGACGACCTCAAGAAGTTCCTCGAAGGCGAGCTGAAGGGGAAGAAGTGAGGCGGGGCGGCGCGCGGCCCCTTGCCCGCGCGCGGCGCGGCGGGTAGCCTGATGCCGCCCACCTTTCCCTCACGCCGGAGCCGCACAATGAAAGCCCGCCTCGCCGCGGTCGCGCTCGCGACCGCACTCCTCGTCCCCAGTGCCCGCGCCGAAGACAACAAGCCGCCCGCGGGCTTTACCGCCCTGTTCAACGGCAAAGACCTCGACGGTTGGCAGGGTAACATCGACATGAAGCAGCGGGTCACCATGCCCAAAGAGAAGCAGGCCGACTTCATCAAGGGGCGCACCAAGACCGCGCAGGAGCACTGGACGGTCAAGGACGGCGTGATCCACTGCGACGGCAAGGGTGGCGTCAGCCTTCAGTCCGCGAAGGACTACGGCGACTTCGAGCTGATGGTGGACTGGAAGATCGAGAAGAACGGCGACAGCGGCCTGTACCTGCGTGGGCAGCCGCAGGTGCAAATCTGGGACTCCGAGAACACGCCCGGCGCGCGCGGCGCGGACAAGAACTCCGGGTCCGGCGGGCTGTGGAACAACCCGGCCGGCGACAAGGCCAAGATGCCGCTGAAGAAGGCCGACAAGCCCGTGGGCCAGTGGAACACGTTCCACATCGTCGTGAAGGGCAAAGAGGTGACCGTGAAACTCAACGG
>SXHE01000086.1 GCA_005773755.1 Planctomycetia bacterium | reverse complement strand
GCTTACGCCCCCCGCTCGCCGAGGTTACACTCAATTCCCCATCGCTCACGGAGTTCCCCAAATGCGCCTCCTCATTTCCCTCGCGCTCGTGGCCGCGCTCGCGTTGCCAGTAAGCGCCGCGCCCAAGAACGTGCTGATGCTCGTGGCCGACGACCTCGGCTTTCAGGTCGGGTGCTACGGCGACAAGGTGACGAAGACGCCGAATCTCGACGCGCTCGCGAAGAGCGGCACGCGGTTCACACACGCCTTCGCGTCGGTGGCGTCGTGTAGCCCCAGCCGCGCCACCATGCTGACGGGGATGCCCACCCACCAGTGCGGGCAGTACGGCCTCGCCCACGCCACGCACAACCAGCACACGTTCAAGAACGTGAAGGGCCTGCCCGCGTTGCTCGCGCCGGCCGGCTACCGGTCCGGGGTGATCGCGAAGCTGCACGTGCAGCCGAAAGAGGTGTACCCGTTCGACGTGGAGGTGAGCGGCAACGGGCGCAACCCGGTGCAGATCGCGGAGCAGGCCAAGAAGTTCTTCGCGGACAGCGGTGACAAGCCGTTCTTCTTGCTCGTCGGGTTCACCGACCCGCACCGCGCCGCGAAGGGCTTCGCCAACGACCTGAAGTTCCCGGCGGAGGTGCCCGCGATCAAGTTCGACCCGAAGGTGGTGCCCGTGCCGTATCACCTGCCCGACACCGACGAGGTGCGCGCCGAACTCGCGGAGTACTACCAGAGCGTCGCCCGGCTCGACCACGGCGTCGGGCTTGTCCTGAAGGAACTCGAAGCCGCGAAGCAACTCGACAATACGCTCGTCATCTTCCTCAGCGACAACGGCATCCCGTTCCCCGGCGCGAAGACAACGCTCTACGACAGCGGCATTCACCTGCCCTTGATCGTCCGCAAGCCGGGCCAGAAGGCCGGCATCACGTGCGGCGCGATGGTGAGCTGGACCGACCTGACGCCGACGATCCTCGACTGGTGCGGCGCGAAGCCGGCTCCCGTCGGGAAAAAGGACAGCCCCCTTCCCGGCCGCTCGCTCCTCTCACTACTCGAAAAGGAGAAGGCCGACGGCTGGGACATGGTGTTCGCGTCGCACCAGTTCCACGAGGTGACGATGTACTACCCGATGCGCGTGGTGCGCACGCGTACGCACAAGTACATCCTGAACCTGGCGCACCCGCTGGAGTATCCGTTCGCCTCCGATCTGTGGGGTTCGGACATGTGGCAGGGCGTGTTGAAGCGCGGCGACAGGTTCATGGGCAAGCGCGAAGTAAAGGCATTCGTGAACCGCCCGAAGGAAGAGCTGTACGACCTCGGCCGCGACCCCAACGAACTGACCAACCTGCTGGCCGACCCCAAGTGGCGCGAGAACGCAACCAACGAAACGACCTACACCGTGATGAAGGGCTGGCTCGCCGACTGGCGCAAGAAGACCAACGACCCGTGGCTGATTAAAGACCAGCACGAGTGAGTTGTGCGCTGCCCGCAGAGCAGCGACAATCGGGATACATCCCCTTTCGATGAGCCGCGCGTATGCTCTACGTCTCGCTGTTCTTCGTGCTGGTCCTGTTGTGGTTCGCGTGGCCGGTGGCGCGCGAACCCGGCAGCTCGGCGCGCTGGTTCCAGTTCCTGCTGTGCGGCGGCGTGACGAGTTTCTTGAGTTGCTCGCTGCTCATCCCCGCGGTGTTCGCGCTACTCGTGATCGCGCTGGGTGTTTGGCCCCTGGTGCGGGCGCGGGTGCGCACGTTCGCCCCGCTCGCGGCGGTCGCCATAGCGATCCCATACGGCTGTGTCAGCCGCGACGCGGCGAAGGACTTGGCGGAACACCAGCGACTCCAGCGCGAGTACCCGTTCGAATCGCTGTCCGCTCGCGCGCCCGAACCGCGGACCGCGTTCCGCGCCCCGCCGACCGGCCACGCGGCCATCCAGTTCGACAGCTTCGAGAGTGCGTTGGATCGGAACCCTGACGCGCTCGCGCGGTCGGTGTATCTCCGGCAACTTCACGACAGCAACGTTGACACTTTTGTGAACAATCCCGGCTTCGGCGTGTTTCGGATGGTGCCATCGCGCGTGACCGGCGAGCGGTTGAAGGGCCGCAGCGAGCGCGGCGAGTCGCCGGCACAGCCGGGTTCGCCGGTGCCGTGGGACGCGAGTGAACCGCTCGTGCCGGCCCCGGACGCCGACCGCGGCGCGCTGCGCAAACTGCACGGAGACGGACTACTCGATTTCGTGAACCCAGACGGTTGGGGCTACATCAAGGACCGCGACCGTGTTGCCGGGTTCTTGTCGCACCGGTTCAGCAAAGTGCCGGAGGCCGAGGTGTGGCAGGTCCAGCGCATCGAACTGATCGGCCTCTTGAAGCACCCTGGGCCGGTCGTGTACCTTTCGGAGAAACTGCCGGCGATGAGCGAGTTGCAGAACGCACCAACTCGCAAGCTCGACTCGTTCGAGGCCCGTGCGCTGGAACCCATCCGCGCGGGCGACGACCTGTTCGCGACCCGTCGGGGCGAGATCGCGCGCTTCGTCGGCGCGATCCGCAGCACAAAGCAGTGCGTGGAGTGCCACGGCGGAACCCGCGGCGACCTGTTGGGCGCGTTCTCGTATACGCTACGCGCCCGTTGAACAGCTCACAACGCGGCTACCGCTTGCCGGTCTTCTGCTTGAACCTGGCGTGCGCGTCTTTCAGCGACGCCACCGGTTGCACGCCGGCGCATTGCGCGTTCAGCGTATCCTGTCGCGCTTTCAGGCGCTTTTTGAACTGCTTCTTGCGGCGCTCTTGCGTCGGCGGAATGTGCCGCGCGTTCGCCTGAATGTTGATGGCCCGCGTGACGCCAGACTGTAAGAGGAGTTTCTTGAACCGCCGAAGTGCCAGACCGATGGGTTCACCGTCGTGAACCCGGAGCCGAATGCCCATCTGAGTGCGTCTTGTACGGCTGACGCGGTGCCGGTTGAAAGGGCCGATTCTACACGGCCGAAGGGAAAGACGCCGGAATGATAACGGCCCCGCGGCGGTTGTCAACACTTCCGCGCGGTGCTCACGCGCCAGCCGGCTTCAACTTCTCGGCCCCGGTACGGAGTTCCGCGATCCGCTCGGACAGCGGCGGGTGCGTGCTGAGAAACTGCTTGACCGTCTCGCGCGGCACTTCACCGCTCGTCAGGCGCTCGAGAAACTCGGCGGCGGCGTGCGGCGCGTACCCGGCGCGGTGGCAGAATGCGAGCGCGTCGCGGTCGGCCTCGAACTCGTTCTCGCGACTGCGCCCGGTGTCGAGCAGTTTCTTCACGCCGAACGCCATGAGCGGGGTCAGGG
>SXHE01000085.1 GCA_005773755.1 Planctomycetia bacterium | reverse complement strand
GCCGCGCGCACCGCCGGGCCGAGCCGCGGGGTGAACGCGCCCGCGCCGACGCGCGACAGGTGGTGCCCGTCGGCCAGTAAGTTGTCGGCCATCCACGCGCGCGCGTCGATGACGGGCGCGCCGAGGTCGCGCGCCAGCGCCGCCAGGTGCGCGCGGCCCGCGGCCTCCGCTTCCGGTGTGTACCAGTTCCGCACTTCACTCGATTCGGGCAGGAACACGAACCCGACCCGAGCACCGTTCGCGCGCGCGACCGCGACGGCCTCGCGCAGCGCGCGGTCCGAGTTCGGGTGAACGGCATAGCCGTCGAACCGGGCGCGGAAGTCTTCGCGGTAGTGGTCGAGGAACGTCTGTCGCGTGGCCGCGTCGTGCGGCTTCACGTCGAGGCCGGGGAGCCAGCCCCAGTCGTCCATCTCGCGCCAGGTGATGTCGGCCCTCAGGTGCGGCGACATCCAGGTGGGAACCGCACGCACGAGCCACCGGTCGCGGTTCGCGTAGATCGCGCTGGCGCGCGTCTCGCGCATCAGGCGCTCCGCACGGGCCGGGTCGGGGAAGTAGCCGCGCACCACGGGCAGGTCGTCGTAGCGCAAGCGGCGGTCGATGCGGTCTTGCTCGTCGTAGCGCCCGTCCTGACGCAGCACCGGGGGCCAGTATTCGAGCAGCACGACGGCCGGGCGCGCGCCGTCGGCGAACAGCCGGCGCACCGTAATGAGCTGCTGAATCGGCCCCGCGCCGACCGTTGAGAAGTTGAACAGAAGCGGATCGTCGGTCGCGCCGGGCCGCACGGCCTCCCACGCGGCCGGCTTCACGCCCATGCACGCCCGCGACGTGCCGACGATCACCACAAGTGGCCGGTCCGGGTGTTCGCCGGATCGCTCGCGCAGGCGCGTGAGGCGCATGGCGTATTCTGGGTCGCGCAGGTTCGGCCAGGGGGAATCGAGCGCCACCAGCGCCAGCAGGTGCAGCGCGAAGACCGCGCCAACGAACCACACGAGGGCCGCTTGCGGCTTCGCACGTGCGCGCGAAGGGGCACGCGACACGAAGAGGCCCACGAGCCTCATCCTCACGCCAACGCGCGCCGTCGTTGGCGCAGTGGTCGCGCTCACGGTGCCCCCTTCGCCAGCCACGGGGCGAGCGCGTCGGCACTGAGGCGCGCGGAAAAAGCGTCCGCGCCGGGGCCGGGCAGGTGGTGGCCGTCGCCGATCAGATCGTCGGGCAGCCACTCGCGGCAATCGACCACCGCCGCGCCGAACTCGCGCGCGAGTTCGGCGATCACCGGCCCGATGCGCGACCGGCCCGGTTCGGGGTACCAGTTCCGGAACTCGCTCGACTCCGGCGTGAGCACGAGTGCGGCGCGGATGTTCGCGGCACGGCACGTTTCGAGCGCGTCGCGCAGGCCAGCCACGCCGGTGCCGCCGGGTGCGTAGTCGGCCAGGTGCTCCGCGTACTGTGCACGGGTCAGCCCGATCAGCTTCGCGCGCTCGGCCGGCGTCACGCTGCGGCACCGGACGAAGCCGTGTTCGTCGCACGACTGGCGCGCGCCGACCGGGTACGGCACCACCGAGAGTGCGGGCGCGTAGCGGTCGATGAGCGGCAGCCGGTACGCGGACCACGGGAGCACTCGCCCGCGAACGCCGTGTGCGTCCGGCTCGCGCGCGGGGAAACTCATGGCTCGCACCAGCGGCAGCTCCTCCGGGCGCAGCCGTGTCGCTTGGACCCAGCGCGATTCGAGCGACTCGGCCCGCGCGCCGATCAGCCCCGGATGCACCTCGATCACCACCGCGTCCGGCGTCACGCCGTCGGCCAGCAGCCGGCGCAGGTAGATCGCGTTCAGCACCGGTCCGGCCCCGGCGTGCGCGAAGTTGAACGCCGCGACCGGGCGACCGAGCCGCTGCGTCAGGTCGGGGCCGACCGCGCCGGCGTTGATCCCATCGAGCGACCGCGAACTGCCGATGAACACCAGCCGGTACTCGCCGGGCGGCGCGCCCGGCGCGAAGGCCGGGCGTGCGCGCATCAGCGCGAGCTTGTCGAGGTACATCGGGTCGCGGAGCGGCATTCGGTCGGTGCAGATCGCCCACGCGGTCGCGAGCTGCACGACCGCCGCGACCACCAGCCCACACACGAGCGCGACCGCCGCGGCGCGCTTGCGGTTCGTGCGCTTCGCGGGTGCGGCCGGCGCGCGCACGACAGCTACCAGCCGCAACCGGAGGCGGGCGAGTCGGGTTCGCGGCGGCGCGGTCGCGGTCAGCATCGGGTCGGCAGGCCGGAAGCCCGCCCCACTTAGAACTGGAAGTAGATGAACGTGGTGCCGTTGTCCGGGGCGAGCACGAGCGCGGCGCACAGGCACACCGCGTAGCCGGTGCCGAGCACCGGGGCCGGGAGCCGCGGGTACACCTTCGCCCACACGCCGGAGCGCACGAGCCACTGGCACGCGAACAGGAAGATCACCGTGTACCACAGGCTCTTGTTGTTCAGCGGCAGCGGCGCGCCGCGCTGCAAGTGGAACAGCTTCTCGAAGATCGCCAGCGCCTTGCTCAGTTCCGGCTGGAACAGCACCCAGCACATGCTGACGCAGAAGAACGTGACCAGCACGCGCAGACCGGTGCCGAACGCCGTTTCCAGGAACGCGGTCAGCCGCGGGCGCGGTTCGCAGTAGTCCTTGAACTGCTTGTGCGCGACGAGCATCAGCCCGTGCGCGACGCCCCACAGGATGTAGCCCCACGCGGCCCCGTGCCACAGCCCGCCGATCGCCATCGTCAGAAGCAGATTGCGGTAGTTCAGCCACCGCGACCCGCGGCTCCCGCCCAGCGGGATGAACACGTAGTCGCGGAGCCAGGTCGAGAGGCTGATGTGCCACCTGCGCCAGAAATCGGACACGTTCAGCGCCAGATATGGCATGTTGAAGTTGTTCACCAGCTTGTAGCCGAGCAGGTGCGCCGCGCCGAGGGCCATGTCCGAGTAGCCGCTGAAGTCGCAGTAGATGCGGACCGCGTAGGCCAGTACCGCGAACCACACGGCCACGGAGTTGTACGCTTCGGGGTTCTTGAACACCGGATCGCAGAACAGCGCCATACGGTCGGCAATCGCCATCTTCTTGAACGCGCCGATCAGGAAGAGCTGCACGCCCACCTGCACGCGCAGCCAGTTCCACCGCTTCGCGCGGCGGGTCTGGGTCAGGAAGTCGCCGGCGCGCACGATGGGGCCGGCGACCAGGTGCGGGAAGAACAGGATGAACAGCAGGAACCGCGGCAGGCTCTTTTCCGGCGCGATCTTCCGCCGGTACACGTCCACTGCGTAGCTGATGGCCTCAAACGTGTAGAACGAGATGCCGAACGGGACGAACACCGCCAGCGGGTTCAGCTTCTCGTAGCCGGGGTTCATGCCCAGCTTGCGCATCCCGTCGTACAACTCGTTCAGAAAGAACCCGCGGTACTTGAAGTAGCACAGGACGCCGAGGTTCATGCCGATACTGGAGTACAGGATCAGCTTGCGCAAGCGCGGGCGCTCGGTCGCGCCCATCGCGCGGCCGAACAGGTAGTCGGCTATCGTGGTGGCCGTAACCAGGAACGCCAGTTCGAAGCTCCACGCGGCGTAGAAGTGGAAGCTGGCGACCACGAGCACCCAGATGCGGGCCATCTGCCAGCGCCGCGGGATCGTCCAGTACACCATCAGCACGACGGCGAAGAACGCGAGGAACGCTTGCGTGTGAAAGAACGGGGCCGGTAGTAGGTCGTGCAGCCAGCGGAAGTACGCGAACCCGGACCGGTACGCGGGTTCCGCTGCGGCTTCGGCGAATAAGGTGAGCATGACCAACCGTCCGTGGTTGCAGGCGCGCGAACCTTACCGCGCCCCGCGAACCGCGGTCAATGGCGACACGGCAAGGGGAACCAATGCCTGAGCAGTGGACGTATCAGAAGGCCGGTCTCGACCTTGAGAAGTACGAGCAGACCATCTCCGGCATTCAGGGGCACATCGCGCGCACGGTGCGGGTGCGGCCGGGCGTGATCCCGCCGCCGTTCCCGCCGCGCAAGGGCGGCAAGGGCGTCGGCGGGTTCGCCAGCCTCTTCGACCTGAGCGCCGCGGGCAAGTACACGAACCCGGTCATCGTCACCTGCACCGACGGCGTCGGCAGCAAGCTCAAGATCGCGCAGATGGTCGGCAAGTTCGACACGGTCGGCATCGACCTCGTCGCGATGTCCGTGAACGACCTCATCTGCACCGGCGGCGAACCGCTGTGCTTCCTCGACTACCTCGCGATGCCGAAGGACGACCCGGCGCTCACGGCGCTCCTGGTGAAGGGCATCGCGGACGGGTGCCTCGAATCGGGGTGCGCGCTGGTCGGCGGCGAAACGGCCATCCTGCCCGACTTCTACCAGCCGGGCGACTTCGACCTCGCCGGCTTCGCAACGGGCGTCGTCGAACGCGACCAGCTCATCGACGGCACGAAGATCGCGACCGGCGACGCGGTCATCGGCCTCGCGTCCAGCGGCGTCCACTCGAACGGCTACAGCCTCGTGCGCAAAGTCGTCTTCGAGGCCGCCGGGTTGAAGGTGATGGACCATGTACCGGAACTCGGCGCGACCGTGGGCGAAGCGCTCCTCACCCCGACGAAGCTCTATGTGAAGCCGGTACGCACGCTGCTGGCGGCGCACGGCTCGGCGATCCACGGCCTCGCCAACATCACCGGCGGCGGCCTGCCGGACAACGTCGGCCGTATCTTGCCGCCGGACAAGCGCGTTCACATCACGCGCGGCGCGTGGTCGCTGCCGCCGGTGTTCGCGTGGCTCCAGAAGTGCGGCAACGTCGCGGACGCGGAGATGTTCCGCGTGTTCAACATGGGCGTCGGCTTCGTGGTGATCGCCCGCCCGGACGCCGCCGACGGCATCATCGCGCAACTGGCGGGCGAAGGGATTGCAGCTTGGCGAATTGGCGAAGTGAAGGACGGCGCAGCGGGGGTGGAAGTGAGTTAGCCGCGAGCCGCCGGCGAGCGCGATGCGCTCGCCTCGTCGCACTCAAACTTTTGGCTTGAACAGCTTGCTCTTGAAGCCGATCTTGTTCAGCCAGTACTTCCCCACCGTCGTCAGCGTTTGCAGGCCGTACTTGGTGCTGCGGCGGAAGTTGATCTGGCTGGCCTCGTCGAAGTACCGCACCGGCACCGGGATGTCGCCCAGCCGGAACCCGAAGTGGACCGCTTGCACCAGGAACTGCGTGTCGAACACGAAGTCGTCGCTGTTGCGCTCGAACGGGACCGTTTCCAGCACGTTGCGGCGGTACACCCGGAAGCCGCTGTGGAACTCGCCCAGGTTCTGGCCCAGGAACAGGTTCTCGAACGCCGTCAGCCCGCGGTTGCTCACATACTTCCACCACGGCATCCCGCACTTCAGCGCCTCCGCGCGGCTGCGGACGCGGTTGCCGAGGATCACGTCGCAGATGCCCAGTTCGATCATCCCGACCGCGTGCGGGATCACCCGCGAGTCGTACTGGTAGTCCGGGTGGATCATCACGACGATGTCGGCCCCGTGGTCGAGGCAGTACTTGTAGCACGTCTTCTGGTTGCCGCCGTAGCCGGTGTTCTTCTGGTGAACGATCACCGTCAGGCCCATCTCGCGGGCGATGGCGACGGTGTTGTCCTTGCTGCCGTCGTCGACGAGCAGGATCTCGTCCACGCTGCCGGCGGGGAAGTCCGCGATGGTGGCCGCGAGGGTGCGCTCCGCGTTGTACGCGGGCAGCACGGCGATGACCTTGTGCTTGCGCCGCGGCGCGTCGGCCGCCGGCTTCAGGATGCGGTCCACATGAAAGACCTCATGGACCGGGTTCAGCGGCGGCTCGTGCAGAAGGGTGGCTGGCATGTGGTGGCTTGTCGGGGGTGTGGCGCGGCTCCGTTCAGTATATGACGCGGAATAGGGCCGCGCATTCCCGAAATCGCGGCCGAGCAATCAAGCTCACCGGTGTCTGCGCGGTCGAACTCCGCGCCGGTGCTATGTGGCGAGGCTGTCCCTTTCGTGTGGCTGCAAGACTGCATCGTTGCCGCGCGAGAAAACGATGATCTGGTTGACCCCGTCAGTATTGTTGGGCCAGTCACGCATCTTCGCTGAGCTCGACTGATACCGAATGGTGTTGATTCCCTACTTTATCCTCGCAACCCTTTGTTGCGAGGGTGAATCCGATGCCTCGGTCGCCGTTGCCGTTCGTCCGCCACCGGACACAGGGCCAGATTCAAGCCGAATACCGGGCCTGCCG
>SXHE01000832.1 GCA_005773755.1 Planctomycetia bacterium | reverse complement strand
TCGCGCCCGCCGTCGCGGGCTGAACCCTCACCGCGCAACACGCTTCGAGCCTGCTGATCCGCCGCGATCAGCAGGCGGCACCCGTTCCCACAAGGGCTATTCCACACATTTTCGCCAACGTGATTCGTCGGGCCGGTACCTAGCTGTAGGGTATCGAGCGAACAACCCCGGTCAGCGACTGGGGTCTGAGGATCTGCGCGGTCGGATTAGAGAGTACTTCGCTTGCGTCCCGACCGCAGGCACGTTCGCCCAGGCTCACTTCCCACCCACACCATACAGCTTCTTCCACTGCTCCTTTTCCTTTTCGCGGTCGAGGAACGGGACGCCCTTTTCCATCCATTCGGGGGCCGGTTTGCCGTTCAGGTGGTGCTCGTAGAACTGGTGCATCCGCATCGCGAAGTCGCGGGCCGCGTTCCGGCTGGTCAAGTTGTGCGGCTGGCCGTTGTAGTTCAGCATGTACACCTCCTTGCCGAGTCGTCGCAGCGCCAGGAAGTATTCGATGCCCTGATACCACGGCACCGCGTCGTCCTGGTCGTTGTGGATCATCAGCAGCGGGGTCTGCACGCGGTCGGCCATGAAGACGGGCGAGTTCTCCAGATACTTCATCGGGGCTTCCCACAGCGTGGCCCCGATGCGGCTCTGCGTCTTCTCGTACTGGAACTGGCGCGGCAGCCCGCTGCCCCAGCGGATGCCGCTGTAGGCGCTGGTCATGTTCGCCACCGGCGCGCCGGCGACCGCGGCCTTGAACCGGTTCGTCTGCGTCACCATGTAGGCGATCTGGTACCCGCCCCACGACTGGCCGTTGATGCCGATGGCCTTCTCGTTCACGAACCCCTTGTCGGCAACCGCCTGGATCGCCGGCAGCACGCACTTCATCGCGCTCGGGCCGGGCGCGCCGGTCGTGTACGCGATGTCCGGCATCAGTACGAGGTAGCCGTTGCTCGCGTAGAAGGTCGGGTTGATGATCTGGCCGCGCTGCACGTTCGGCAGCCGGAACTGGTGCAGGTTCTCCTACAGGCGCTCGTAGATGTACACGATCATCGGGTACTTCTTCGCCGGGTCGAAGTTCTCCGGCTTCACCAGGATGCCTTGCAGCGGCACGCCGTCGGTGCTGGTGTACTTCACCAGCTCGGACTTGCCCCAGTTGTAGTCCTTCACCTTCGGGTTCAGGTCGGTGACGCGGCGCAGCTCGTGGAAGTCCGGCGTGGTGGCGTAGTAGTCGGGGTATTGCGAGAACGTCTGCACGGTAAGCAGGTACACGTCCGCGCCGTGGGCCTTTACCGGAGCGAGCTGCATGAACTGATTGTTGGCCGGGTTGACCGCGACGTTGTAGCCGCGCGCCCCCATCAGCAGCAGCTTCGGCGCGGCCCCCGGTTCGAGCCGGTAGAACCCGGTGTCGCGCGTGGTCAGGTTCTCCGCGCCCAGCAGCAGCGGCTTCGTCAGGTCGGTGCCGCGCTCGGTGGTGCGGTCCTCCGCGCTGCGCGGGCGCAGCACCGAGAAGCTGATGCCCTGCGCGCGGCCCACCTTCGTCAGGTTCTCGGCGCTCGACCCGTCGAGCGCCAGCTTCCAGATGTCGAACCGGTCGTTGACCAGGATGAACTTGCCGTCCGCGGTCCAGCCGGTGATGCCGTAGGGCGGGGCGTCGCTGGGCGAGTCGTGTTCCTCGTTGAAGAACTTCTCCTTCAGCTTCGCGGTCAGGTTCGCGCGCTTGCCGTCGGGCACGGAGACGGTGAACCAGTCCTTGCCGTCGAAGCCGACCAGGAACTTGCCGAACGGCGCGAGGCCGACGCTGTGCGCGCTCCCGGCCATCAGCGGCTTCGTCTCGCCGGTGCGGACGTTGACCAGCGCGTAGTCGGCCGGAACCGGCCACGCGTAGCCGGTCATGTGCCGGTACTTGCGGTCGTCGGTGCCCACCGCCCAGTCGCCGGTGCCGGGATTCTGCACGGTGAGTGCGTCGTCGCTCAGGTGCCGGAACTGCTTGGTGTCGAGCAGCACGACGGCCCCGTAGGTCTTGCTGCGGTCGCGGGCCGCGTTGATCTTCTGCGCCGGTTGCGTGTGCGCGTCCTTCCAGTGCCAGATGTCCAGTTGGATGTCGTCGAACCCGGTGGTGAGCGGCGCGCGAACCGGCGCGGTTTGCAGGTACAGCTTCGTGCCGTCTTGCGAGAAGCTGAGGCCGCTGCCGGTGAGCTGCCAGTTGGGTTTGAGCGCGGGCACGGTCGCGCCGAGCACCTCGTCCGGCGCACCGGTGATGCCGCGGGCCCACACGAACACGCGCCAGCGGGCCGGGGCGTTCGGGCTGGGTATCCCGGTGCCGATGCTGCCGGGGTTCGGCCCGACCGCGCGGGGCGGGGGCGCGAGGTTCGTCGGCGGAACCTGGCTGTCGTCGTAGTAGAACGCGAGCTTGGTCTGCTTCTCGTCCCAGGTGATGCCGGTGTACCGGCCCGGCCCGCCCTTCACCGGGGCCGCGGCCGTGCCGAACCGCGGGTTCATCGCGAACACGCCGTTCTTCGCCGCGGTCTTCGACGCCACCACGTACACCAGCGTCTTCTCGTCGTTCGACAGGTTGTACTCGATCACTTCGGGAATGGTGCGCTCGACCGTGGCGCTGAGGTCGCGCAGGAACAGGTCGGTGCCCGTGGTGCCGGTCGCGGGCGGCTGGGGCGGCGTGCCCGGCCCCTTCTTCGGCGGCGGAAGCGCCGCGATCCCCTTGCGGTACACCAGGAATCCCGACCCCTCGCCGGCGACCTGATAGGTGCCGACGTTCACGATCCGGTCCAGCTCCTTCCCGGTTTCCAGATCGACAATCGCCAGGGCCGCTTTCGGGTAGTCCTCGGTCTTCAGCATGTCGGCCTTCGCCTTGTCCAGATCGCCCTTCGTCGGCGACAGCGGCAGAAACACGCGCTTACTGTCCGGGGCGAACTGCGGGCGCGCGGTGAGTGCGGACACCGTGCCCCGCGGGAACCGGTACTCCTTGCCGCTGGCGACGTGCCGCACCACCGCCTCGCCGTCTTTGCCCTCGCTGCCGACCAGGTACGCGACATACTGCCCGTCGCGCGACAGCGCCACGCCGCTGGTCGCGCGCCAGATATCGTAGTCCGCGAACGTCAGCGTCTTCTTCGTAGGCTGTGCGGAAAGCGGGCCGGCGGTCGCGACGATCAGCCCGAACAGGGCGACCGCGAGCGCGGCACGCGGCAGCGTGCGGGGCATGGTGAACCTCCGAGGAGCGGAACGGGCAGTATGTAAAGGAGTATCGCGGTGGCGCGTGGCGATGCCAGCGATATTTCCCAACCTCGCCCAATTACCCAGCCGCTACGGTCGATTCAACCGGCAGGAGAGGTTTCCCCGGCGCGGTCGTCTGTATGATGAGGAGACTGACGAAGGAACCGACATGCTCGACCCGGCGACGATTGCGAAACTGCGGCCGAAGCTCGACCCGTTTTACCGGGCGGTCGAAAGCGTCCTCATCGGCCAGCGGAAGCTGATCGACGGGCTGCTCATCGGACTGCTCACGGACGGCCACGTTCTGCTCGAGGGCGTGCCGGGGCTGGCGAAGACGCTGGCCGTGCGCACGGTCGCGGGCGCGCTGAACCTGAAGTTCGCCCGCATCCAGTTCACCCCGGACCTGCTGCCCGCCGACGTGATCGGCACACAAATCTACAACCCGCGCACCGGTGAGTTCACCGTCAAGCAAGGCCCGGTGTTCGCC
>SXHE01000831.1 GCA_005773755.1 Planctomycetia bacterium | reverse complement strand
CGCTGGTGGCGCGGCGCGTGCCGTTCGTGCTCACGTTGGTCGAAGCCGGGTTCTCGCAACCGCGGCTGTGCGTCGGCGCGGACCCGATGCGCGGCACCGTCGCCATCATGGACGGCCACGAGCGCCGCCCGCTGGACGCGCCCGTCGGGTCGCTGGTCGAGCGGTTCGTCCCGTTCGGCCCGCGCTGCATGGCGCTAGTTCCCGCGGCCGAGGCCGCGAAGCTGGACGGGCTACCCGCGCTGCCGGACGCCGACGCGCGCGAGGCGCTGTTCGCCGTGCAGAAGCCGCTGCTGACCCACGACCGCGCCGCGGCCGATGTCGCGCTGCGGGTCATGCGCGACCGGTTCGCCGGCACGATCCAGACCGCGTTCGCCGAACTCGCCTTGGCCCGCTACGACGCGCACCCGGTTCGGCTCCTCGCCGCCTACGACGCGTTGCTCGCGGTGCACCCGCACGAGTCGTCCTGGGTGCTCGCGAAGGCCAACGTGTTGCGCGACCAGAACCGGATGGCTGAACGGTTGGCGCTGCTCGAAGCCGCGGGGTCGAACATCGACGCCGAGCCGATGGTGACACAAACGCTCGCTCAGACGATACTGCCGCTGCCGCACCGCCGGGACGAAACCGCGCGACTGTTGCGGCGGTCGGTACAGACCCGGCCCACGGCCGCGGCCGGGTACTTCTTGCTCGCGACTCAGTGGTGGGACGAGCGCCGGTTCGACGAGGCCGTCGAGCTGTACCGGTTCGCCAGTGCGCTCGAAGAGCGCGAGGACCAGTTCGCGGACGCCTACTTCCGCGCGGCCCGCATCACCGAGCAGGTGCCCGAAGCGCTGCGCCTGTTCCAGCAGCGCGCCGGCCGCGCCGCGGTGCCCGTCCCCGCCGCCGCCCGCGCGCTGTACCACGCGCTGCTCGACCGCGACGAACCGGCACAGGCGACCGCGGCCCTCGATCAGGCGATCAATAAGCTGCACGGAGCAGAGGGCAGAGAACAGAAATCGGAGGACAGAGCAGAGAAGGCAGAGTGCGAGAGCCGCAAATCAGAAACCAAGCAGGCCCTCGGCGAGTTGCTGCTGTTCCGCGCGGAGTGTCACGCTTCGGGCGGGCGCTGGGAGGCGGCAGAGGCCGACCTGAGCGCCGCGAAGCCGCTCGTGCCGCCGGTCGCGTGGCACAAGGGGTCGGCCCGCGTCGCGCGCATCAAACCGGACGTGGCGACCGCCGGCGCGCACTACCTCGAAGCGATCAAGATCGAGCCGCTCTCGATGGAAGCGCACCGCACGCTCACGGTGCTGCTCGCGGACACCGACGGCCGGGCCGCGGCACGCACACACCTGGCGCAAGCGTGCCAGCGGTTCCCGCACCACTACCCGCTGTTGAAACTGCGCGCGGAGTTCCTGTCCGGCGATCCGGACGCGGACGCGGACCGCGCGCTACAGGACATGCTCGCCGAGTGCCCCGACGACGCCTGGGCGCTGCGCCAGCGCGCGCTTGTGCTCGCGGATCGTCAGGAGAACGACGCGGCGCTGGTGGCCGTCTCTCGCGCGGCCGAGCTGGAGCCGAACCACCCCTGGTACTACACGGTCGTCGCGCAGGTTCACAAGCGCGCGGACCGCACCGCCGACGGGCTGGACGCGCTCCGCGAGGGACTGCGGCAGAACATCGACCAGGAGCCGCTCATCAGCGAACTGGTACAACTGAGCCGCGGGCGGCGCGAGAAGCGCGACGCGCTGGCGTTCATCGCCGGCGAGCTGCACCGCCAGCCGCACACCGGCGAGGGGCTGGTCGCGTATGTGGGCGTCGCGCACCTCGTGTTCCAGGCCAACGGCGACCCGGACGACCACACCGAACTGCTCGAAACGCTCGAGCGCGTCCTCGACGACCGGCCCGACCTGTGGCACGCGTGGTCCGTCGTGGTGCAGCAACTGGCCGGGCTGGGGCGACTCGAAGAGGCGCACGCGCTGGCCCGCGACGCGGTCGACCGGTTCCCGCTGCTCGGCAAGTTGTGGCTCGATCTGGCGCAGGTGTGCCACGCGCTCGGCAACGCCGACGGGCGGCTCGACGCCCTCCGGCAAGCGGTCGCGGTGTCGCCGGGGTGGTCGCTGGCCGCGCGCGAGCTGGCCGATGCGCTCGACGACGTGGAGCGCCGCGAGGACGCGATCGCCGTGCTCGAACGCGCGACCGTCCGCAACCCGCAGGACGCGCTCGCGCACGGGTTCCTGGCCGAGCGCCTGTGGGACATCGGGCGGTCGCGCGAGGCGCTGGACCGCGTGAAGACCGCCGTGCGGCTCGAACCCGGTTACGACTGGGCGTGGCACGCCGTTCAACTGTGGGCCGACCGGTTGGAAAGCCCCGACGAGCCGGCCGAGCTGACCCGCGCCCTGACTCGCGACCGGGCGGGCGATTCGCGCGCCTGGCTCCGGCTCGCCCGGATGTTGCACCACCCGCGGCACAACGACGAGGTGCTGGCCGCGCTCGACCGCGCACTGGTGCTCGAACCGCGCAACGTGGAGGCGCACGACCTGAGGGCCGAGCGGCTCGCGGAGATGGGCCGGTTCGACGCGGCGCTCGAAGCCGCCAAGCCCCCGCAGTTCGACGGCGAACTGCCGATCATCCTGCAGGGGCGCGAGGCGTGGATCCATGCCCGCCGTGGCGACTACTCGGCCGCGATCCCCGCCATGAACGCTCTCGTCGCCGTCGATCACTCGTACGTGTGGGGCTGGCACCAACTGGCCGACTGGTACAACGAAACGGGCAAGGCGGAAAGCTACCTCGAGGCCGCGTCGGAACTCGTTCGCCTGCAACCGCACCACCCGACCGGCTGGACGATGCGCGGCGAGGCGAAGTTGCAGACCGGCAACCGCGACGGCGGGAAGTCCGACCTGCGAGAGGCGCTGCGCATCAGTCCGAACTACTCGCCGGCCGCCGCGATCCTGTTCGACGCGCACCTGACCGACGACGAGTTGCGCGAAGCCCGGCAAGCGCTCGCCGTGCTGCAGGAGCACGCCGGCGGGGGCGAGGTCGCGGTCAAGCAGATTCAGCTCGCGTGTCGGCAGGACGACCAGGACACCGCGGCCCGCGCGCTCGCCGAGGTGTGCGAGGCGTCGGGCACGTCCGGGTATCCGATTCAGGCGGCGCTGTCCGAGATGCGCGCGGCCGGCTGGGACGACCGCGCCCACCGCGTGCTGCGCGAGTCGTGGCAGAGCGGCGGCCCGTTCCACCCGTGGGCACCGCTGTTCTGGATCGACACGCCGGACGGCCGCGACTCCGACCCCGGCGAGCGCCTGCGCGCGGCCGACGCGGTCATCAAAGCGTATCCGAAGTTCGTGCCCGGTCACGACTGCAAGGCGGAGCAGCTCGCGCTCGCCGGGCGGTTCGACGAGGCGCTGGCCGCGTGCAAGCCCGCGGACCTGGGCGACCCGCTGCCGCCGGAACTGCGGAGCCGCGCCGCCTGGATCGAGGCCCGCCGCGGCGACCGCGCGCGGGCCATCCTGCTCATGCGCCAACTGGTGACGGAACACCCGACGTTCGCGAGCGGCTGGCGGCACCTGACCGCCTGGTACGACACGGTCGGTCGCCCGCGCGAGTGCCTCGACGCGGCCGAGCAGTTCGCCCGGCTCGAACCGCACAACCCGCTCGCGTACGTGTACCGCGGCGAGGCCAAGCGCGGCGTGGCCGACCGGCGCGGCGCGCTCGCGGACTTTCAGGAAGCGTTCGACCTGGACCCGACGTTCGACGCGGCCGGGATGAACCTGATTACCGAGCAACTCGCGGCCGACGACACGACCGGCGCGGCACGTACACTGACCACACTTCAAGAACACGCCGACGGGCCGGTCGTGAGGCTCCGTGCTGTCCAGGTCGCGTGCCGGCAGGGTGCGCCCGAGGTCGCGGTCGGGCGGTTCCGCGCGCTGGCGACCGACCCCGAAGCGACGCGCGCCACGCTGCGCGAAGCGGTCGTCGCGTTCGACACCGCGGGTTGGGCATCGCGCATGACGGATGAGCTGAGGGCGCTCGCGTTCGCCCCGGACGCCGGCCCGGACGTGGCCGGGTTGTGGGCCGAGCGCGCGGTCGCCGCCGGCGCGACGGACGCGGTGGCCGATCAGTTGCCCGCGCTGCTGGGGCAGAATCCCGCGGCGGGGCGCGAGGTGGCACTGGCGTACCTGTGGGCGCTCGCGGAAACCGGCAAACCGGTACAGGGCGTCGTGCAAAAGCACAGCGAACTGCTCCGTTCGGACGACACCGCCTGGGCGCGCACTTGCGGGGCGCTCGTGCTCGCCGGGCACCACGCGCTCGCCAGCGCGTGGTGCGCGGACTGGCGCGACCGGCCGAAGGTCGAACCGTGGATGCTGCGCGCACTAGTGGTCGCATACCGGATGCTGGACCAGGACGAGCGCGCGGCCGACGTGTGCCGCGCCGCGGTCAAGATGGGCGGGCCGGAGGACGTGCTCGCGGACTTCCGCGCGTGGCTCGCGCTCGACCTCGCGCTCAGTGGTCAACCCGCGGAAGCGGTGGCCCACACCGCGAAGATCGACGCGGTGCTCGCCACCGACGGCACGCGGCTCGTTCTGGCGATGGCCGAGGCGGTGGTGATGCTGCGACAGGCCGGGCCGGGCGGCAAGGCCGCGGCGTTCAAGGAAGCGAAGGAGCATCTGAAGACCGCGGCCGGGGCATGTGCGGCGAAGGACGTGCCTGCGGGCGCGGCGCGGGCGTTCCGGCGGGTCGTGTCGTGCGTCGCGGGCGAAGCCGGCACCCTGAGCGCGAAGCTCTGGGCCGTCTGGCAGCGCGTCGCCCCGTGGGTGAAGTGATTCTTCTGTAGCAGGCCTCTGTGAGGCCGGTGCGACGCGCCGAAAAACACCGGGGTCACAGACCCCGGCTACAGAGGACTGTAGATCGACAAAGTGACGACTACGGCTTCTTCGGGGGCGGGTCGCCGATGGCAGGACTCATCGGCTTCGCGCCCTCGATGTGCTTGATGGCCGCTTCGAGCGATTTGATCAGGTTGTCGAGCGCGATCACCTCGCCGGCCAACTGCGGCTTGATCTGCTCTTTCGCCGCTTCCAGCTTCTTGATCTCGGCCATCTTCTCGTCGAACGGCTTCTTCTTCTCCTCAAGCATCTTCTTGAGGTTCGGCAGGGCCGGCTTCGCCGCCGCGCCCATCGCCATCAGGGTCTGAATCGACACGATGGTGAGCTGCTGCGGCGCGGTCGCGTCTTCCATCACGCGCACCACGTCGTTCACCTTCTTGCCCGCCAGTTCGCCCACAATGGCAATGGCCTGAAGCGCCTGCACCTTCACGCCGACCTCGCCCCCGGTCAGGAACCGGGCGAAGGCGTCCAGGTTGTCCTCGTTCACTTCCTTTGGGTCGAACCGCATGAGAACGAGCCGGGCCCAGATTTCGACCTGCTTGTCCTTCTCGAGCGGCTGGCGCTTGAGCTTCGGGTCGCCGACGCGAAACTTCATGAAGTTGATAATGACTTCGGCGGACTTGACATCGATCGGCGGCGGGCCTTTGTCGTCGAGCTTCTTGGGCGCGGCCCAGGGCGGTCCGAGGAGCATGATCGACTGGAGTGCCTCCATGCGCACGGACGCGCTGACGTCTTTGGCGAGCACGTCGGCTAGCGCCGTGAGCGCCTTCATGTTCGGGCCGCGGACCTCGTCGAACCCGACGCGGCCGAGCGTGTTCGCGATGGAGCGCCGGGTCTCGTAGGCCGGGTCGTTCATCGCGATGCCGGTGAGGGCCGTGACCGCGGGCTGGCCCTTCGGGCCGAACATGGCGATCGCCTGCACCGCGCTGACCCGGCTGATGCCGCCGGCCAGTCCCTTGTCCACGGCGTCCGCCAGGAGGCGCAGCGCCTCGACGTTGTCCGCGTTGTTGTCGAAGGAAATCTGGCCAACCGTGTTGTACACGGCGATCCGCACGCCGGGGTCGCGCTCGACGGTCATGCGCTTGACGAGCAACTTGCTGACATTGGCCTTCTGGGCGGGCGGGCCGAACGCCGGGAGCGAGCGCGCGGCGAACTCGCGGGTCGCCGGATCCGGGTCTTCCATGTCCTTCATCACGGCGGCAATGTCTTTGCCGTTAAGGTCGGTGGGCCACTTGAACTCCGGCTGTTTGGTCGGCTCCTTCTTGTCCGGCTCCTTCTTGTCCTTGTCTTTGGGCGGCTGTGCGTCGAGGAGCGCCGCGACCGACAGTGCGAACAGAACCGCGAACGCGCCGCGGAGCGCGAACCGGCGACCGACCGGAGAGTGGGGGTGCATGGCGTACCTCGGTTAACTCTTCCCCATTACGAGTTAACGTCCAGCATACCCGCAGCGTTGGCGCGCGGGAATGAGAAGTTCGCCGGATTCGCGCGCCCGGCGGCCCGCAAGCTCGGAACTCTGGAACTTCTCAGGGGCGACTCGGTAACATAACTGCCCGGCCGCGGCGCGCCGGGCGACGTGCCCCGAGGAACCGTATGGCGATCGAGTTCGTGTGCCCCTCGTGTGGCGGCACGCTCCAGATGGGCGACGAGGCGGCCGGGCGGGTGATCCGGTGCGGCGGGT
>SXHE01000830.1 GCA_005773755.1 Planctomycetia bacterium | reverse complement strand
GAGCACGGCCCGAACGCGGTCGAGGGTGATCGGGTGGTCCGCGGTTCCGGCGGCGTTCGTGAGGTAGAACGGAACGAGCGTCACCCCGCGGACGGTCACCCCTTCAAGTATCACGCCCGGCGCGACGCCGCTTACCTGTACACCCCTCTCGGCCTGTCCCTTGCCGTCGAACTCAAGATTCCGCAGCTTCAGCCCGTCGATCCCCGCGATATCGAAGATCGTCCCGCCTTTCCCGGTGTACTCGATGACCGCGGCTTTGCCGTCCGGCAGCCCGGATTCGATCGTCACGTCTTTCAGTTTGGCGCGGTTCTCTGTACGCGGCGGGATGACGTGTTCGGGGATGCTCACCCGCGGGTCCAAGATCACGATGGTGTCGCCCGGCGTCGCCTTCAAGAGCGCCTCGCGCAGTGACTTGTAGGTGTTGTCGCCGGGTGTTTGCGACACGGTGATCTTGCGCGAGTTGCTCGGGGGCGGCGGGTTGACGGTGTCGGGGTCCTTCTTCTTGACGAACCCGAAGTACACCCCGGCCCCGCCCCCGGCGAGCACGACCGCGCCCAGCAGCGCGAACAGAACGAGCTTGCCCTTACCCTTGTTGGGCGGCGGGGCGGGGCGGCGCTTCACGCGCGACGGGCGCTCGGATTCTTCGGGCGGTTCTTCCGTCGACCGCTCCGGGCGCTGGGTGTCGCCGCGCGCCGCGTCCTGGGTGTCGGCACCCAGGGTCTCCCAGACGGCCGGTGAGCCGTTGGGTGCGGGCGTCGCTTGCGCGACCGACGGGGCGGTCAGGATCGCGGTGGGCGCTCCCGACACCGTGGACGGCGCGGGGGCGACGGTGCGGGCGAAGCCCACCAGCGAGTTCGGGCCGGTCGACGATGGCACGCGCGTGCCGCCCTGACCCCCCGCGACCGCCGGGGACAGTGCGGGCAACTCGCGGTCGGCGGGCGGCGGGATCGGCGTGGACACCCACGGCAACAGGGCCTGGATCAACTCGCCGGGGGTCTGGTACCGCTTCTCCGGCTCCTTCGCCATCATCTTGTCGATGATCGCGACGAGCCCGTCCGGCACTTCGGCGCGGAGCGACTTCAACGGGCGCGGCGGCCGGTTCTGGTGCCAGATCAGCTTTTGCGCGACCGAACCTTCGGGGAACGGCGGGCTGCCGCTCAACAGGAAGTAGAACGTCGCGCCGAGCGAGTAGATGTCGGCGCGAATATCGACGGTGTGGCTGTCGAGCGCCTGCTCTGGGGCGAGATAGTCTGCGGTGCCCAGCACGTTCTCGTCGTTCTGGCGGGTGAGCTGGTCGTCGGTGTCGTGCGTGAGGCGCGCGAGGCCCAGGTCCAGAATCTTGACCACGCCGGAGCGGTCGATCAAGATGTTGCCCGGTTTAATGTCGCGGTGCAGCAGACCGATCTCGTGCGCGTGCTGGAGCCCGACCGCGGAGCCGTAGACGTAATGGCACGCGCGGAGCGGGTCCATTGGCCCGAACTTCTTCACGAGGTCTTGGAGGTTCGTCCCGTCCACCCACTCCATCACGATGAAGTGCAGGTTGTCGTCCTGGTCGATGTCGTAGGCGCGGACGATGTTCGGGTGATCGACGGCAGCGGCGGCCTTCGCCTCGCGGTAGAACCGCTTCAGGCTGGCGTCGTCCTCGGCCTTCGGAACCGGGAGCACCTTGACCGCGACGCGGCGGCGCATCAGTTTGTGTTCGCACAGGAACACCGTGCCCATGCCGCCGGAGCCGAGCTTCTCGAGCACCTTGTACTTGCCGAGGCTGAACCGCTTGTACTTGCCCTGGAGCAGTTGTTCGGCCTGGAAAAACGTGAGGAGGGCGTCGCGGACGAGGTACTGGGCGAGTTTGTTCGGATCGGCCGGGAACGTGTTGGCGGCCCGCTGCTTCTCGACGTACGCGCGGAGTCGCGGCTCCTCGACGAGGTTGCTCTTCTGGAGCAGGTCCAGAAGCTCGTCCGCGGTCGTCGGTGCGGGCATAAGGGACTTCTCCGGCGCGAGACCGGCGGCACAAGGGGTGCGAGTGGTTCGCAATAAGTATAGTGCACGCCGCACCCGGCGCGGGCAGATTCCCCGCGCCGGACTGTGCCGATTGTGGCGGTAATCGCGGTTGGCTCGAACCGCCGTTACTGCTTGTTGGTGATTTTCACGGTCACTTCCGTCTTCGCGCTGGCCTTCCGCACAATCACGCGCGTCGGGGTGTTCTCGGGCACCTCGGTCGTGAAGCTCCCCTCCTTACCCTGCTTCTGGCCCAGGGCCTTCTTCGCATCGGAGAGCAGCATCCCGTCTTCGCCCTTTGCGTCGGACTCCTTGAACAGGTAGACCGTGACCTCGCCGGCGGAGGACGTGAACTCGACGGTCACGTTCTGGGCTTTCGCCACCGCGGGCAGGTCGATGGCTTTCGCTTCGCCACTGTCGAGTGTGAGCGACCGCGACTCGTTCAGTTTGGCCGGGCCGCAGCCGACGACGACGAGCAGCGCGAGCGCGAAGAGGGCAGGGCGGTAGGGCATGATCGTTGACCCCAGGTGTGGAAGAGGACGTACGGGTTACTCGATGCTCTTGAACAGATTGTCGAGCAGTTTGCGGCCGGCGGTGATCGCCTTGACCGGGACGAACACGTTCGCGGTCGCGGTATCGCTCTTGAGTGCCACCGCGATGCCGATGAACGTCGGCTCGCCGTCCAACGGCTTGATCTTGCCGATCTTCGGGAAGTCGGGGATCGCGCCTTCCATCGCGCGCAGCGCTTCGAGCAGAGTCGTGAGTGAGTTCCCGGTTTCGAGCATCATCAGGATGCTCGCGTCGGCCGGAAGGTTTTTGCGGGTCAGTTTGTAGCCCTCGGTCGCACCGACCGACTTCACGTTGTCGAAGTACCGGTCGAGCGCGCCGCTCGCGGCGTCCCAGTCCTTCGCGCTCACCTGCACCACGGTCTTGCCGTCGGTGCCGATCCACGCGGTCATCTTCTCCGCGACGAGCCGCTTCACCTGCGCCAGTGTGCTCTCTTTCAGGCCGTCGGGGAGGTCCTTCACGGTCGCGTCGAAGTCGAACGCGAGCCGCACTTCGGTGAAGGTGAACTCCTTGTATTTCTTGGCGTCGGCCGTGACCTTCGGTGCGTCCTTGAGCACGACGCTCTGGACGCGCCCGCCCGCGGTCATCGCCTGATAGCACCCGACCAGCGCCGCTGCGGCCTTCTTCGGCTCCGCATATTTGCTCACCGTCAGCGACACGTTCGGTGCGCCGGACCCGGCGACGTCGGCCAGCGGCCCGGCGGCGAACAACTCCTTCAGCCGCTCGTCGAGCGCCGCGTTCCCCTTCTCGTCGTCGTCGGCCGGGGCGAACTCGGCCGTGAGGCCGCGCACCGCCTGACCGAACTTCTTGCCCAACGCGTACCCGCTGTACTGACCCAACCCGGCCGGGAGCTTCGCGAGGTCCGCGAGCGCGCCGGGGTTTTCGGCCTTGAGCAGCGCCGCGGTCGTGGTGTCGTCGGCGAACTGGGCCTGGAGCCGCACGTTCAGCCCGTCGGGCCGGAACTCGACGCCGAGCACCATCCCGCGGCAATCTTCGACACCCTGGAACGCGCCCTGGAGCACCGTCTTCGCCGCTTCGAGCTGCCGCTTGTTCACGCCGGGCAGCATCCCGCCCATCTGGGCCTGCTGGATGCCGAAGTCGATCAGCCCCTTCACGGATTTGATCTGCTCGCCGTACTTCTCGTTGATGATGTCGAGGTTGACATAGATTGCGAGGTCGGACGCGACGAACGTTCGGGCGATTTCGGGGGCCAGCGCCGCGGTCGTCGCCTTCGTGTACTTTTTCGCGTAGACCTCCGCGGTCGTCTTGTCCGGGGTGATCGCGACGTACTCCTTCAGGTCGACCATGTGGACCGCCTGGTCGGTGCCGAAGAAGTTGAACTTCACATCGTCCACGCCGTTCTTCCCTGCGTCGAACGTCTTGCGCTCCTCGGCCGTGAGGAACGTCTCCCGGAACTCCTTGTAGCTGGTGACCGGCACGAGGAGCGACACCGCCGGCGTGTTCTCAAATAGCGCCGCGATGTCGTTCACTACGACAAACACGCGCCCGTCTTTCGGGATCGCCGTGAGCTTGCGGTCGGTGAGGAACTGCTTTAGCCCGTCGTCCACCTGCTTGTTGATCGCGTCGATGTCGTCGGGCAGCGCGGCCTTTAGCATGGCCGTAAGGCGGTCGCGCGCGGTTCCGATGCCGTTGAGTTGGACGACGACCGGCGCTTTGGCCGGGAAGGGGAACGTGACCGCCTTGCCCGCGTCCGGCGGGGCGGGTGCGGCGGCCCGGGCCTCCGGTGCGAGGGCCGTGAGCGCGACGAACGAAACGACCGCGAGCGCGGTCCGGACGAACGGGGACATGGTGTGATCTCGTGCGCGCGGGCTGCGCCCCGCGATGTCCCCATGATAACCCAATGAGCGGGCCGGGGACAGTAGGAACGGCTACTCGACGCCGTCGGTCGTTCCATCGCCGTCCGCTTCTTGCGTTTCCAACCGGAACGGTTGCCAGACGTGGGGCCGCGCCAGCGGCTCGATATGCAGCACCTCTTCGCCGTTCTGAAACACGCGCACGCTGCCGCTCGACTGGCTGACGGCGAACGCAATCGCGCTGGTCTGTTTGCTGATCCCGGCCGCGGCCATGTGCCGGCTCCCGAACCCTTTGCGCATCGTCACCCCGTCGCCGCGCGCGCCCAGGTGCAGGCACGCGGCCTCCGCGATCCCGTCGCGGCCGATCAGCACCGCGCCGTCCAGCTTCGCGATCTCCTTGATCTGTTCGCGCACGTCCCGCTTGCGCACGTCGCGCTCGGCCCGCGAGTACCCGCGGAACGGGTTGAAGTTCTGGAAGTGCGACAGGCTGAGTACCTTCCGCGTATCGCCGACGACGAGGACCGTGCCGATCGGCTGGCCCTCGCGTCCCTCGCGGCCGATCTCCGTGGCAAGATCGACGACCGCGCGGAGCACGTCGATGGGGGCGGCGTCGCCGAGGATGCGCAGGTCTTGCGAGGTCATCCGTTCGAGGTGTTCGCCCAAGTGGATGACGCTCAGGCTGTCCACCGGCTCCGGGGCGTCCGCGTCCGAACTCGCGATGCCGTTGTACAGCGCGACGAGGTGCGCGCCGGGCTGGAGCAAATCGTCCGTCACCGCCTTCAGCAGGGCCGCGTTCATGCGCTCTTGTGTGGGCAGCGGTTCTGGGTCCAGGTCGATGACGGTCCAGTCCGGGTTCTCGCGCAGCGATTTGGTGAGCGCCGGGTTCTCTGCGGCGACGAACAGCTTGCACCCGGCGAGCATCCGACTCACTTCGTCCCAGTCGATACTGGTTTCGGTGAGCAGCAGGACCGCGTCGGCGGGTAGACTCTTCACGAGGTCGCGGGCCGCTTGGAGCAGCGCGACCGATTGGCTCGGCAGGCTCATGGTTCAGCTACGTCGGCGAGGTGGCAGCGAAGCGTTGCCCCACTGTACGGCGCGCGCGCGCCCGACGCCAACGGCGGAAGCGAAAAAGAACCCAGAAACCCGGCCTTGTCCCGTATCCCATCCGCGCTGGACAATACACCATCGATCACCTCCGGGGGCATACGCCGCCCGGCTCGCCGGGAGTCCATCATGCTCGAATCGATTCTCGACACCGTGGGCCACACGCCGATGGTGCTGCTCGCTCGCATGACCGAGGGGCTTCAGGCGCGGGTCGCGGTAAAGGTCGAGTTCACCAACCCCGGCGGGAGCGTCAAGGACCGGGTCGCGATGGCGATGATCGCGGACGCCGAACAGCGCGGGCTGCTGCGCCCCGGCGGCACCATCATCGAGGCCACGGCGGGCAACACCGGCGTCGGGCTGGCGATGGTCGCGGCCGTGAAGGGCTACCGATGCATCTTCGTGCTGCCCGACAAGATGAGCAACGAGAAGATCGCGCTGCTGAAGGCGTACGGCGCGGAAGTCGTCATCACGCAAACGGCCGTCGCGCCGGACTCGCCGGACAGCTACAACGGGGTCGCGGATCGGCTCGCGCGCGAGATTCCGGGCGCATGGCGACCCAATCAGTTCACCAACGAGGCGAACCCCGAAAGCCACTACCGCACCACGGGGCCGGAAATCTGGGAGCAGACCCGCGGTAAGGTCACGGTGTTCGTCTGCGGGGTCGGCACCGGCGGCACGGTGAGCGGCGTGGGGAAGTATCTGAAGGAGATGAACCCGAACATCAAGATCGTGGGCGCGGACCCCGAAGGCTCCGTGCTGTCCGGCGGCACTCCGAAGCCGTGGAAGGTGGAGGGCATCGGCGAGGACTTCGTGCCCAAGACGTTTTCCAGCAAGTACGTCGATGACTGGGTGCGCGTGGGCGACGCGGAATCGTTCCACGTCGCGCGCGAATTGGCCCGGCGCGAGGGGATGCTTCTGGGCGGCAGCACGGGCACGAACGTCGCCGCGGCGCTGCGCTACGCCCGCCGCCTGGGGCCGGGGCAACTCGTCGTCGCGCTGGGCTGCGACACGGGCCGCAACTACCTGAGCAAGTTCTTCGACGACGGCTGGCTGAGCGCCAATCAGCTCACCTTCGCCGAGGCCCCGGCGCACTCCGTCGGCGATCTGCTCAAGAAGCGCGGCGAGCGCAAGCTCGTGACCATCGCCCCGGACGCGAGCGCGGAGCAGGCGATTCTGCTGATGGAAGCGACCGGCATCTCGCAACTGCCGGTGATGGAAGCCGGCAAGCCAGTGGGCAGCGTGCAGGAGGTGTCGCTGGCGCGCATCTTGCACGACGGCAAAGACCCGACGAAAGTGACGATCAGCGACCTGATGGCGCGCCCCCTCCCGACACTGGACGTGCTCACACACCTGGACGAAGCGTACCGCCTGCTGCTGGCCGGGTACACCGGCGTGCTGGCGACCGCCGAGGGCAAGGTGGTGGACATCGTGACCCGCATCGATCTGATTCACTACTGGGACCACAACCGCGGTAAGTAGAATGAAGGAACCGGAGGAGGACGCGCGATGCCGCTGTACGATCACTTTCAGGGCACAATTCATCGCCGCCGTTGGCAGGCCTTCCATGGGCGCTGGGCGAGTGCGATCGCGGACGATCTGAACAGTCGACTCCCGAAGCAACTGGTCGCTGAAGGACCGATGTACCTCGGTCGTGCGGTCTCGACCGATGTCGCAGAGTACGAGCAGTTCGACGGTGATGGCTCCAACGGCACCGGCGGCGCGTCCGGGGCCGTGGGGTTGGCGACTGCGGCGGCGGTACTCGCGGAGACGTACGCGCCGCCCGCGACCGAACTGAGTATGCCGGCCCGGTTCCCTGACGAGATCAAAGTCGAAGTGCGCGACCGGGGCGACGACTACAAATTGCTGGCGGTCGTCGAGCTGGTTAGCCCGTCGAATAAAAAAGAGCCGGACGAGCGCGAACAGTTCGCGGCCAAGTGCCTCAGCTTTCTTGGGAAGGGAATCGGTGTTGTCGTCCTTGACATTGTTACCGAACGGCACGCCAACTTGCACAACGAACTGGTTCGACTGGCGGAACACGACGACAAGTTCCTCATGCCCGACGACCAGTGGCTCTACGCGACCGCGTACCGCCCGGTGAGCCGGAAGAAGAAAGACCTGATCGACCTGTGGCTATGGCCGCTGAAGGTCGGCGAACCGCTGCCCGCGGTGCCGCTCGCGCTCAAGGGCTACGGCTGCGTCCGGCTCGATCTGGAAGCGACCTACACGGAAGCGTGCCAGCGCCTCCGCATCCCCGAATGACGAAGGACGAACGATGCCGTTGAACGTGGTCGACTGGGCTGCGGACCAGGGTGCGTCGCGTGCCGTGCTGACCGCGTGGTGCGCGACCACTGCCGCCGCGCTCAACGCGCAGCTCGCCTCGACAGGCCAGTTCCGCGCAGAGATCGATTGCCAGTCGCGCGAAGCGACCAACGCGTTGACGACGGAATACCTGCTACCCGCGTCGCCGGCTCACACCGTGCCGGCGCGGTTCACCGACCGTGTCGGGGTGATCGTGCGCAACGCGGCAACCGGTCGCACCGTCGCGGCAGTCTTGTTCGTGAACCTAGACAATAAGGCCGACTCCGACGCCGGGCTGATGTTCGCCGTGCGCGTGGCGGCGCTATTGTTGGACGGCGTGAGCGTGGTCATCGTAGACCCGCTGCCCGGCGCGGCGAACTGGGCGACGCACCTCCAGAGCCTCGCGCCGGTGTACCCGATTGCGCGCCGGCCGCGCAACGGCGAAGTGCCGATCCTGATGATCGCTCCTGTGACGCGCGGCGGAATCGAGCAGTTACAAGTGTGGTATCACGCCACCGCGCCGACCGCAGTATTGCCGACGCTGTACCTTCCGGGACTGGGCCACGAAGTCGCCACACTCGATCTCGACGTAACACTCCGCGCCGCCGTTCAGCAAACTCGTTCACCTCAATAGGTCCGACCCATGCCCCGCTTCGCCTCTGTTTGCGCGCTCGTGCTTCTCGCGGCGCACCTCGCACCGGCCGCGCCGCCCGCGGCAGGCTATACGCAGAAGGTGCCCGTGAGCGGGCCGACGCGCCTCGACTGGACGTTCGTGGTCTCGAACCAGAGCCTCGCCGATCCGCCGGCCAAGCTCAGTGGGGCCGATTACGACCCCAAGAAGCAGAGCTACGACCTGTACTTGCCGGAGCGCAAAGACCCGAAGAAGCCGATCCCGACGCTCGTGTGGGTGTCGGCCAGCGACAACGCGACGGGCTGGAACGTGTTCGAGAAACTGTGCAAGGACAAGGGCATCGCGTACATCGGCATCCGCGAAGCCGGTAACGGCGTGCCGCCGCCGAAGCGCGTCCGCATCGTGCTCGACTGCCTCGACGACGTGCGCCGGCAGGTGCCGCTCGACGCCGACCGCACCTACATCGGCGGGTTCTCCGGCGGCGCTCGCATCGCGTCCGCCGTGGCGTTCGCGCTGCCGGAATACTTCGGCGGGGTGATCCCGGTGTGCGCCGGTGGCGAAATGCGCACCGAACCCTGGCTCCGGCACCGCATCATCGACCGCATCAGCGCCGCGCTTGTGACCGGTGCGGACGACTTCAACCGCGGCGAGGTTGAAAGCTGGAAGGGGACGATGTGGAAGGACTTCGGCATCCGCACGAAGGTGTGGGTCGAAGCGGGCCACGGCCACACCATGCCGCCCGCCGCCACCTTCGCCGCGGTGCTGAAGTGGCTCGACGACGACGCCCCACGCCGCGCGGCGCTCGCGAAGAAGTCGTCCACAACGCGCGCCATGCCCGACGGCGCGCTCACGCGCGAGCAGCACGCGAAGGCGATCTTCGACGAGGGCAAAGCGCTCTTGAGCGACAAGGCGACCATGCACCGTGGGCTGATGCTACTGAAGGGCGCGGCCGCGCGCTGGTCCGACCTGACCGGCGGAAAGGCCGCGCTCAAACTGCTGACGGAGTACGACGCGAAGAAGGACCGGCCGTGGGAGGTCGACGACCTCGCGGAGCAGCGCAAGCAGATCGCGGCCGAGGCCCGCGGGCTGGGCGAGTACGCGCTCCGCGGGATCGTGGCCGGCTCGCAGTACGAGAAGCAGCGTCCCGACATCGCGGCCCGCTCCATCGACCTGTGGAGCGTGCTGATCGACGACGCCCCCACCTCCGCGCTGGGCAAAGAGGGCAAGAAGTGGCTCGCGGACTTGGAACCGCTCACGAAGAAGAAGAAATAGCCCCGTTACGGCAGTTGCGTCAGGTCCCAGATGCACACCTCGCCGCCGGTGCCGGCCGTGGCCATCACTTTACCGTCGGCCGACAGCGCGATCTGGTTCACATAGACCTTATGGCCGCCACGAAACACGGCCACGAACTGCTTCTTGTTGATATCGTAGGCCAGCAGTTCCTTGGAGTCGGATTTCATCCCTGTCGCGCCGAATCCACCCGGCCCGACGTAAACGTCGCGGTTGATGAGGAACGTGCCGTACATATCTGAAAACGCCCGCGGTGGTATGGTCGCAACGACCGCCCCGGTCATGTCGAAAACTTCCGTTGGGTCGGGGTCGCGCGCGAGTGTGACGCGCTTGGTGGCGATCCACTTCCCGTCGGAGCTGACCCGGAAGCAATTGAAATCCGGCGAGGTGCCGGACGGTCCCCTGAACTCGCGCGGGTTCGCCAGGGCGAACTCCTTGGTCACCGCTTTGGCCGCGAAATCGAACACCCGCACCTTGCCCGTGCGCGGCAGCCCGTACACAAGTTCCGCCCCGTCCTTGACCGGTCCGGCGAACTGCACGCGGTCCTCGTCGCCCCCGTCGTACGGACCGAGCGCCTTGCCCGACGGTTCCTCGTAGTGGAAGATTTTTAGCGCGCCCTGTTTGCGGCTGTCGAAGCTGCTGTTCCAGTTGTAGCGCCCGGTCGCGGTCCTCATGCTGTTCTTCTCGACCGTGAGAAACGGCCGGGTGCTCGCCGCACCGGTCGCGACATCCACGATCTCCGGCTTGCCCGTCGAACCGAACTTCCCTTTCTTCGCCTTGCTCAGTAGCGTCCCGTCCGACGATAACATCAAGATGTCGTTCTCGTAGCCGTCGAGCTTTTTCGCCTCACCGCGGACCGACCACGCCTGCGACTGCCGGTTCTCGTCGTAGGCGTTGTTGGTCGCGACCACGGTGCTCCCGTCAGCGCTGAGGGCGAGGTAAGAGATATCGCGGTGATACGCCTCCTTGCCGGGGAACTTCGTCGCAATCGTTGTCCTGGGCGAGATCACCTTTAAGTCGTCCGCGACCGGGGTGCCGTCCTTGTTGTCCTTGTTCTCGGTCTTGTCGCCCGACGAGCCGGACTGACTGAGTACGATGGCCAGCACGATGCCGACCAGCAGCAGGGCCGCGCCGCCCCCGATGAACAGCCACTTCTTCTTCGACCCGCTGCCCTCAGTTTCATCGTCGTCGCGGCGCTTCTTCTTGCGCGGGCGGTCCTCGTCCCCGTCGTCCTCGTCGCGGCGCTTCTTCTTGCGTGGCCGGTCGTCGTCTTCGGTTTCCGCTTCGGACCCGCGGCGCTTCTTCGGCGACTCCTCGGCTTCGTCGTCCTCATCCTTGTCGCGGCGCTTCTTCTTGCGTGGCGCGTCCTCGGTGTCGTCGTCTTCATCCTGTCGCTTCCGCTTGCGCGGGGCGTCCTCGTCGGCCTCCTCGTCGCGATCATCCTCGGTGCGCTTGGCGCGCTTTGGCGGCGCGACCTCTGGCTCGGTCTCGGCGCGAACCGGCTGCTTGGCGGGGGGCGGTTCCGCGGGCGCTTCGGGTTCCTCCACCACCTCGAACGCCGGGGCCGGCGCGGGTATGGTGATCGCCGCCCCGCACTTCGGGCACTTCACCTTCTTGCCCGCGGCGGCGTCGGGCGCGTTGAGCTTCGCGCTACAACCGGGGCACTGGACGGGGATCGGCATGGCGACATCCGTATAGAGAAAGGCACAA
Organism: Planctomycetia bacterium; assembly: GCA_005773755.1. Taxonomy (GTDB): domain Bacteria; phylum Planctomycetota; class Planctomycetia; order Gemmatales; family Gemmataceae; genus Gemmata. Next base: position 2,647 of record SXHE01000830.1, on the reverse strand, counting down.
CGGGAGACTGTTATACCGCGCGCGCTCCGCTGCGGGTACGATACCACTGCCACTCTCAGGAGCGAACGACCATGTCCACCGACAACACGCAGGGGTTCAGCACGCGGGCGATTCACGCGGGGCAGGATGCGGACCCCGCCACGGGCGCGACCGTCGTGCCCATCTACGCCACCAGCACCTATACGCAGGCCGCGCCTGGGCAGCACAAGGGCTACGAATACAGCCGGAGCGGGAACCCCACCCGCGCCGCGCTCGAAACCGCGCTCGCGGCACTCGAAGTGGGCGAACGCGGGCTGGCGTTTGCCTCCGGGCTGGCCGCGACAACGGCCGTGTTCGGCGCGCTGCTGCGCCCCGGCGACGAGGTGGCCGCGAGCGCGGACCTGTACGGCGGCACGTTCCGCTTGCTCGACAAGGTGTTCAAGCCGTGGGGCCTGACCGCGCGCTACACCGACGATTCCACCGCCGCCGGCTTCGAGAAGATCATCACGCCGAAGACCAAGCTCGTCTGGATCGAGACGCCGACCAACCCGCTGCTGCAAATCCTCGACATCGCAGCCCTCGCAGAAGTGAGCCACAAGCACGGGGCGAAGCTCGCGGTCGATAACACGTTTGCGTCGCCGTACCTGCAACAGCCGCTCAAGCTCGGCGCGGACCTCGTCGTTCACAGCACGACGAAGTATCTCGGCGGCCACTCGGACGTGGTCGGCGGGTGCGTCGTCGGCCCGAAGGAACTGATGGACCCCATCAAGTTCTACCAGAACGCGGCCGGCGGCGTGCCGGGGCCGTTCGACTCGTACCTAGTGCTGCGCGGCCTCAAGACGCTGGCCGTCCGCATGGACCGGCACTGTGACAACGCGATGTCACTCGCGCCCTGGCTGAAGGCGCACCCGGCCGTGGCGCAGGTGTACCACCCCGGCCTGCCGGACCATCCCGGCCACGCGGTCGCGGCGAAGCAGATGCGCGGGTTCGGCGGGATGATCTCGCTGAAGCTGAAGGGCGGCATCCCTGCCGCGAAGCAGTTCCTCACGCGCACGAAACTGTTCAGCCTCGCGGAGAGCCTCGGCGGTGTCGAATCGCTGGTGTGCCACCCGACGACGATGACGCACGCCAGCATCCCGAAGGAGGTGCGCGAGGCCCGCGGCGTGGACGACGGCCTGATCCGCCTCAGTGTCGGCATCGAAGACGTGGCCGACCTCCGCGCCGACCTCGAACGCGCAATGAGCAACTAACTTACTTGCGCCTGACGGGGCTGCGGTTGGCGGACGAACTCCCAGTTCGGCAACCCGCCGGTTAGCTCGCGGTAGCCGACCAGCGCGAAGCCGAGTCGCTTGTATATCGCCACGTTCGGCTCGCTCATCGTTTCCAGATAAACCGGCACGCGGTCTCGGTCGGCGCGGTCGAACACCGGGCGCAGCACCTCGCGAGACAAGCCTTTGCCTTGCAATTCCGGGCGCACGCCGAGTAGCGGAACATAGCAGTGCGGCCCCGGAACGTGCGACGCGCGGGCGGCGTCGAACTCGCCTTCGAGCCGCGTCATGAGGCGGCTGGCGCGCCAGCCCATCCGCCACATGAACGCCAGCCCACCGGCGCGGAAGGCGTCCCACCGCGACGGCCACTCGCGGCCCGCTGGCCACGCGCACACGACCGCGCCGCGGTCGGGCGTGCCATACGCGCCGCCACTTCGCACCGCGGAGCGGAACAAGAACCGAGAGAACGCCTCCGTAACGCGCGGCCGGTGCTTCGCGTTCGGGCACAGCGCCTCAAGCAGCTTGTACGAGGCGAACGCCGCGGCGAGCGTCGCCACCGCTTCGCGCTCGTCGGCGCGGGTGAGTAGATCGATCACAGCGCGGCCACTTCCACCAAGTTGTCGAAGAAGGTTGCGCCGCCGCCGAGGTCGGTGGTCGCGGTGCTTGTGGTCGCGTTGCAGTTCACGCCGTCGTCGGTCCACTTGCGCCAGTACAGGCCGAGCGAGACGACGACGCCGGGCTTCACCGTCTCCGCGACAACCGCTTTCGCGCGGAACCGGCCGCGGCCGTTAAACACGCTGACCGGCTGGCCGTCGGTGATGCCGCGCGCGTCGGCGTCGGTTGGGTGAATCTCCAGCGTGCGCGCGCCGGCGCTCTTGCGCAGCGCGTCCACGTTCACGAAGGTCGAGTTGAGGAACGGCGGCGACGGCGGCGTGAGCAGTTGCAGCGGGTACTTCGCCGCGAGGTCGGGCTTCGTCTGCGGGTCTTCGTGCGGCGGAACGTAGTGCGGCAGCGGGTCGCGGCCGGCGCGGGCCTCGCGCGTGGAGTACAGTTCGCACTTGCCCGACGGCGTGGGGAACGCGCCGGCCGCGAACGGTGCCCAGTCGCGTGGCAGGTTGAGGCGCACGGGGCCGGCTTTGGTCGCGTCGAGCGTGACGCCATCGAGTGCCGCGCCCCCGCGCAAGCTGCGGGCCGCGAGTGCCTCGTCGCTCTCCTCGAACAGTTCCGGCTCGAAGCCCATCGCGTGCGCGAGCAGGCGGAACACGTCGGTGTTCGGTTTCGATTCGCCCAGCGGGGCAATCGCGGGGTTGTTCGACTGCACATAGAGGTGGCCGTAGCTGTTGTGGATGTCGAAGTGTTCGAGTTGCGACGTGGCCGGCAGGACTATGTCCGCGAAGTCG
>SXHE01000084.1 GCA_005773755.1 Planctomycetia bacterium | reverse complement strand
CCCACTCCGCGAGCGGGGTCGCGTCGGCCGCGGGCGCGTCCGCGCCGGCCACCGCGCCGCCCTCGCGCAGGTCGAGCCGCGGGGCGAGGTCGGCCACCGCGAGTTGCCTGGCCCTCACCTCGGCAGGGTCGGCGGGGGCGAGCAGCCAGACCGCGAGCGTGTCCTCGCCGGCGCGGGTGCGGCACGCGGTCACGCGCTCGAACAGCGAACCGGGGCCGAACAGGTCGAGGTCGGCCGCGTAGGGGTGTGCGTCGTCGGCGAACCGGCTCCCGTCACTGTTGCCGCTCGGCTTCCCCGCGAGCCGGTCGAGGCCGCCTGCGTAGTATTTCGCGCCGCGCTCGGCCCAGGCCCGCCGCCCGCGGGCCGCTTCGAACTTCGCCACAAAATAGAGGAACACCGCGACCGGCAGGAGCGCGAACCACGGCGCGAACAGTTCCGCACCGAAGCTCAGCCCGGCCGCGACGAGCGCGGCCAGGAACGCGGCGAGCCGGGCGTTGCTGAGGGCGTGCAGCCGTGCGGTGAGGGCCGCAACGGTCGCGCGCCGCGCGACCAACCGGTCGGCATAAACGGAAGCGGGGGTTGGCTGTGACAGTGGGGTGTCACTCATGGAAGTAAGGAATGAGGAGTGAGGAGTAAGGAGTAAGGAGGAAGGCCAGAAACGGCCAACTCTTCACTCCTCACTCACCACTCCTCACTCCTCACTGCTGCGGTCACGGGCCGGTCACGTCCACCTTCACCTTGTAGCTGCCGGTGCTGTCGCAGTTCCACGGGCTTGGACCGATGCGCAGGTACAGCTTCCCGTTGTCGCCGGCCTTGCCCTTGTACGCCGCGCCGACGGCGAACGGCGTCCCGTTCGCGCCGATCTTGCCGACGATCTGACCGGGGAGGCCGATCTGCGGCAGGCCGTTCGGCCCGACCCGGCCGATGTAGCCCGGCAGCCCGCCGGCCTCGCTCATGTACTGCCCCGGCCCCTGCGGCCACTGGTCGATCTTGCCGCTCGCGGTCACTTCGAACTGCTGGCCGGTGCTGACCTCGATGCTCGTTTCCAACCAGTCGGTCTGGGTCGTCTTCGCGTACTTACCGGCGTCGAGCGAGAACTCGGCCCCGGACGCGGAGCCGACCGAGCGGAACGCCTTGATGTCGGTCAGCTTCACCGTCGTGTCGCCGAAGTATTTGGTGCGCACCTTGAGCGCGGCCAGTTCGAGTTTACCCTTGACGGTGAACTCCGCCGTCTCGACGGTGTCGTAGTCGCGGACCTCGAACTTGTTGTCGCCCTGCTTGCTTTCGAGCAGCTTGAGCACGGCCTGCGCGCGGCGGATCACTTCCGGATCGGTCGCGCTCTTCACGGTGCGGCGCAATGTCGGGATCGCGAAGTGGCCGATCTCGGCGAGCGCCTGCTCCGCGTCCTCGCGGGTGCGGAACTCCATAGAGCCGAGATCGGCCAGCGCCTTGTCGATCTTGGTTTCGATGCCCTCCGGATAGCGGAACCCGAACTCCAGCCGGCGCACCTCGGTCGCGGGGATCGACAGTTTCCCGTACCGCGTCACCAGCGTGACGCTCGGCTCCAGCAGCACCACCTTCATCACGGTGTCGTCGAGCGTCCGCAGCTCGAAGACGGTGCCGTCACTCTTGGGGTCGGCCTTCGCCGGTGGCGGTTGCGGCGGCCCCTTGTCGGGCTGCTTCTCCGGTTGCGCGCCGGACGCCACCCACCCCAGCACCGCGACCAGCGCCGCGGCCGGAAACAGTTGCCGAAACATGACGTGCCCTCTGTCGGTGAAGACCGAACGTGCCTCTTGCTGTAGCCGAGGGCTGTGGCCCACGGCTCGCTTGGCTGCGGCTTCACTGCTCAGAGTTTCGGACATTTGCAGAGGTGTGTAAAGGGGCGGGGCGACCGTCCACCGCACCTGTTACAACACGGCCCGTGCGCACCGGGGAAGAAGGGTGAGCGGGCGCGTCCGTTCACTCCCACACCAGCTTGGCCGTGTCGAAGCACGGGCCGTCGATGCAGACGCGCTTGTAGTCGTCGCCGTCCGGCGTCTTCACCTTCGCGACGCAACTGAAGCAGATGCCGACGCCGCAGGCCATCGGCGTTTCGAGTGACACCTGACAGGCCGCGCCCCACTTCGCCGCCAGCTTCGCCAGCGCGTGTAGCATCGACTCCGGCCCGCAGCCGACCAGCGGGGCCACCGGGCCGTGCGATTCGAGGAGCTGCGTCACGAACCCCTTCGTGCCGGTGCTGCCGTCGTCGCTCGCCATGTGAACGTCGACGCCGGCGGCGCGGAAGTCGTCCACACCGGCCGCGAGGCTCGCGGAGCGCACGCCGTAGTAGAGGGACACGTTCTTTGTGCGGGCGCGGGGCGGGTCGCCGCCGAAGCCGCGCGTGCCGAGCAGCTCGCGTGCATAGGCCAGGAAAGGCGTCTGACCGATGCCGCCCGCGACCAGCGTGACGCGATCCGGTTCGCCGACGTCGAGGAACGGCTTGCCCAGCGGCCCCCACACCTGAAGCGCGTCGCCCGCGTTCACCTCCGCGAGCCGGCCCGTCATCTTGCCCACGACCAGGTACACGACGTCGATCGCGACCGGCTTCCCGGCTTCGAGCACGGTGTCGTAGAGCGCGAACGGGCGGCCCAGTAGTGGGTCGGTGGTGTTGGGCAAGCGTAGCATTACGAACTGACCGGGCCGGATCGCCACGGCCAGTTCGGGGCACTCCAGCCGCACGCGGAACGTGCGCTCAGCCAATGGGACGTGTTCGAGGACGCGCGCGGTTCGGTGGAGCATGGTTTGGCGAACGGCCGGCGTGAGCCGGCCGGTGGTTTGTGGTGTGGTT
>SXHE01000083.1 GCA_005773755.1 Planctomycetia bacterium | reverse complement strand
TCGCGGAGTGACCGGACCACCTAGGGCACCGGTGGCCCTTTCGGGTGCAGCTTTACGCGCGCGTCGTACTCCGCCGAGAGTACGTCGCGCACGATCCCGCGCGTGATCAGCTCCTTCTCGGGCACTTCGCCCAAATCCTTCGTGTCTTTCACCCACTTGTCGAGCGCGTCGGACAGTTCCTTCCGCGTCTTCTGGATCAGCGCCGATTCCGCGGTCGCGATGTTGTTGATCTCGTGCGGGTCGGTGTCGAGGTCGTAAAGCTCTTCCTTCGGCTTGGTGCGGCTCATGAACAGCTTCTGCGTGTCGTTCAGTTTGCCATCGAACGCGAGCCTGCGCCACGCGCGCATGATGGGCATCTCGTCCATGTAGTTGATGTACTGGAAGTACGGCAGGTCCGGTTCGTAGTTGCGGACGTACCGGTAGCGCTCGTTCCGCACGCTGCGCACGCGGTCGTAGGTCTCGTCCATGCGATCGCGCGCGGAGAACGCGTACGCGCGCGGCGCGACACCGTCCTTCCTCAACAGGAACGGCGCGCCCTGCATCCGTTCGGGGACGTCCGCGCCGGCGATGCGGAGCACGGTGGGCGCGAGGTCCACGAACGCGACCAGGTCTTCGCGCACGCTGTTCGCCTTGATCTCGCCGGGCCAGCGCACCAGCAGCGGCACGCGCGTGCCGCTGTCGTAGGGCCAGCGCTTGCCGCGATTCAGCCCCCAGCCGTGATCGCCGAAGAAGAACACGACGGTGTTCTTCGCGAGGCCACGGTCGTCGAGCGTTTTCAGAATATCGCCGAACGTGTAGTCGGCCGCGGTGATGTTGTCGTGGTAGGTGGCGACGCAGTCGCGCACCTCGGGTACGTCCGGGTAGTACGGCGGGAGCTTCACCTTCGCCGGGTCGTGCCGGTCCGCGGGCTTGAGGCGGGCGGTGTTCTTGGCGTACTGGAACATGCTCGCGCGGGCCTGGCTCTCGTGCGTCACCCCGATGGTGAAGTACGCGAAGACCGGCGGCTTCAGCACGTCGGGCTTCTGTGTCCAGTTCTCGACCGAATGGACCCAGCCCTTCGGCACGTCGAAGTTGAAGTCCGTCTTGCCCGGCCAGTACACGTTGTACCCGGCCTTCTTCAGTTCATCGGGGAACACGGGCGGCGTCTTGACCAGCTTCGACCGCATGTGATGGCTGCCCATCGTGGTCGGGTACTGGCCGGTGATCAGTCCGCTGCGGCTGGGCGCGCACACGGGCGCGTGCGTGAACGCGCGGGTGAACCGCGCGCCGTCCTTCGCGAACCTGTCGAGGTTCGGGGTGAGCGCGTCCGGGTCGCCGTAGCACCCGAGGTTGGGCGAGATGTCCTCCGCGACGATCCACACGACGTTCGGCTTCTCAGCCGCCTCTGAGCGGGGGGCGTAAGCCCCCTGTGCGGCGAGCGCGACGAGCAGGGAGACAATGCAGCGCACGGGACAGCTCCGGATGACGGCGAACCCGGAGCGTAAGCGACGACGCGCTGCGGCACAAGAGAGTACCCACTCCTTCGCGCCGCGCGATACAACAGCGCTGGGCGGTCGCGCGGTCTTGCCGGGAGGTCCGATGCTCGGTTCGGTGCCAGGACGGCTCGCGGTGATGATGTTCCTCCAGTACTTCGGGCTGAGCGCGATGATCATCCCGCTCACCCGGTACTTGCAGACCGCGCCCGCGCAAGGCGGCCTGGGGTTCTCGCCCACGCAGGTCGGCCTCATCTACGCCACGTTCGCGATCGGCGCGATCATCGCGCCGCTGGTGGTCGGGCTGCTCGCGGACCGCTGGTTCGCGGCCGAAAAGGTGATCGCGACGGCGCACGCGGCGATGGCCCTGCTGATGGGCGCGGCCGGCTGGTGGTGCGACCGGTTCGACGGCACCAGCCCTGACCCGGCCGCCGCGCTCGGCCCGCTGTTCGCGCTGATGCTCGGCTACGCGATCGGCACCCAGATCACGCTCACCCTTACCGTCGTCATCAGCTTCCGCAACCTGCCGCCCGGCGACGGCGCGTTCTGGTACGTCCGGCTGGTCGGCACGTTCGGCTGGATCGTCGCCGGCGTCGTCGCCGGGTGGGCGCTGAACCCGATCTCGCCGCAGCCGCTCTATCTGGCCGGCGCGACCTCGGCCGTGCTCGCGGCGTTCGCGCTGGTGCTGCCGCACACCCCGCCGAAGGGCTACGGTCGCCCGGTGAGCGAGGTCATCGGGCTGCCCGCGCTCAAGATGTTCCGCGACCGGCCGTTCGTCGTGTTCGCTGCGGTGCTCCTCGTGTGCAACATGATGAACCAGTTCTACGGGCTGTTCGTGCCGCCCTACCTGAAGGAGCTCGGCGTCGAAGTGGACTTGGGCGCGTGGGGCCGGCTCGCCCCGGAAGTGATTATGACGATCGCGCAGTTCTGCGAGATCGCGTGTATGGCCACCAGCCCGTGGCTGCTCCGCAAGTTCGGGCTGAAGCGGCTCATGGTCTGCGGGCTGGTCGGCCTCGTGCTCCGCAACGCCGCGCTCTACTCCGCGAACGTGTCGGGAATCGTCGCGGTGGGGCTGCCGATGCACGGCTGGGGCTACGCCTTCTACGGCTTGCTCGGCTCGTACTTCGTTGACCGCGAGGCCCCGGCGCACCTGCGGGCCGGCGCGCAAGCGCTGGTCACGTTCCTCGGCAGTGGCCCCGCGGTGATCGCGGGCAACTACCTCGCCAGCAACACCGTGCAAGTGAACCGCACCGCGGAGGGCGTCACGAACTGGTCCGCGGTGTGGCTCGTCCCGCTCGTCGGCTACGTCGTCGCGCTGGTGGTGTTTGTGGCACTGTTCAAGGAACCCGGCGAACGGCCCGTGTAAGCCGGCCGGGGAGTGCGGA
>SXHE01000829.1 GCA_005773755.1 Planctomycetia bacterium | reverse complement strand
GGGGCCGGGGCGTGTATCGCGCTCCAGGCGTCGGCCAACGGCAACTTCCGCAAGTCGCTCGGCGACAACCCGCTGTTCGCGGCGGCCTTCTCCATTTGCGGCACGGTCCTCACCGCGACCGTCGCCATGCTGATCCTGCGCCCGCCGGTGCCCAGCGCCGACGCGCTCCGCGCGGCCCCGTGGTGGAACTGGATCGGCGGGCCGCTGGGCGCGCTGATCGTGCTCGCGGGGGCGGCCCTCACGCGCGAACTCGGCGCGGCCCTGTTCATCGCGCTGGTCGTCGGCGGGCAGTTGGTGTGCTCGCTGGTGCTCGATCACTTTGCGCTCCTCGGCCTCCAGCAGCAGCCGGTCACCCCGATCCGCGTGCTGGGCGCGCTGCTCGTGGTGGCCGGTGTGGTGTGCATCAAGTATCAGTGACCGCATGAATCCGATCGACGCACTCTTCACCCGGCTCCGCGCGGCCAAGCGCGCGGCGTTCATGCCGTTCGTTACTGCCGGCGACCCGGACCTCGCGTTCACGCGCGAACTGCTACCCGCCGCGGCCGACGCCGGCGCGGACCTGTTCGAGATCGGGTTCCCGTTCTCCGACCCCATCGCGGACGGTCCCGTCATTCAGGCGTCGTACACCCGCGCGCTGGCGAAGCACTTGAAGGTCGCGGAGGTGTTCGCGACGCTGCGCGAGGCGCGGTCGACCGCGCCGCTGGTGGCGATGGCGTCGTACTCGCTGATGTACCGCATGGGGCCGGTGGCGTTCATGGACGCGGCGCTCGCCGCCGGTGTGAGTGGGGCCGTGGTGCCGGATCTGCCCGTCGAGGAGGCCGAGGAGCTGGCGCAGCTCGCGCGCGACCGCGACTTCAAGCTCGTGCTACTCGTCACCCCGACCACTTCGCCCGAGCGGGCGGAGAAGGTGGTCAAGGCGTGCGGCGGGTTCGTGTATGTGGTAAGCGTGGTCGGCATCACCGGGGCGCGGGAGGCGCTGCCGGCGGCGCTGCGCGAGCAGCTCGCGCGGCTGCGAACGATGACCGATCTGCCGCTGTGCGTGGGGTTCGGTGTGAGCAAGCCGGAGCAGGTGCGCGAGTTGAAGGACATCGCCGACGGCGTGATCGTTGGGAGCGCCGTGGTGAAGAAGCTGGAGGCCGCCGCGAGCGACCGGGCGCGGGCGCTCGCGGACGTGTGCGGGCTGGTGCGCGAGTTGCGCGCCGCTCTCGATTGACTACACCCCGAAGGCGTGCTGCAGCTTCTTGATCGCCGTGTACTTCTCGTCGCTGACGCGCTCGACGGTCGTGCCCAGTTCGGTCGCGATTTCGGGCACCGGCCACCCGTCGGCGGTCAGTTCCAGGATGCGCCGCTGGCGCGGGCTGAGGTTCTCGGCCGCGGCCTTCGCCACGGCGTCGCGGTCGTCGCGCGCGGTGTTGTTCACGGGCTGACGGTCCGGCAGTTCGGGCGACAGGGTCGCGAACTTGCGGGCGCGCTGCGTTCGCTTCTTCACCGCGTCGATGGCCCGGAGGAACTCGCGCCGTTCGACCGTCTCGCTGTCCACCAGCACCGTACCCCACTTGTCCTGCTCGACGCGCTCGAGCAACCGGACGAAGACGGCTTGCGTGCAGTCCTGCCACCGGTCGGCCGGCAGTCTCGCGTTGCGCCAGCACGTCTGGCAGTACCTGCTGATGTCCGTGACGGCCTTCGACGTCGGTTCCGCCGCGCTGGTGCTGGCGGACGCCTTCGCCGGCGAAGCCGCCAGCGCGGTGCCCAGCACCATCGCCACCATCACGTTGCGGGAAGACCGTTTCGAGGGCAGATAACGGGTCATGGGGCCAAATCCCTCTGGGTGTGGGTACGAACCCTGTTGCCGATTATACCGGACAGCGGCCCGAAGGTTTCTCGCTTTGGGGAGGAGAAAAAGTTCTGTAGGCTGTGACGAAAGACCCCACGCGCCGCCGTCGCGCTCTGTTGTTCGCTCGCCCCTGCCGCGTATTAGCAGAACTGAAGGGCACGAACGCTGTCGAGCAGTCGTTCCAGCTGGCCCCACGGCTGTGATACGATGAGGGCGCAAACGCTCGTGTGCCGAGTTTCGTCTTGGTACACGGCGTTCGCGCCGGTACCTCCTCATCGGGAAGTCGGTCATGAAACTCCGAGCGTGCCTGTTCGTTTGGCTATGCCTCGTTGCGGGGCGTGTGCGAAAAAGCCCGCCGACGCGGAACCGGTACTGCCGGAGCAGATCGATGAGGATGTCCCCGACACGGGGCGCGTCATCCCTCTACCGTGGGACTCCTCCGCACTGTGCGCGTTTTCTCACGACTCGAAGCGAATGACTGTCGGTTACAAGGACGAGATTCGCGTGTTGACCGTTCCCGCGGGAAAGGAGGTGCTGCGCGTTCCGTTGCCCCTCGGCAACCACTCCCGCATCGCCGCGTTCTCTCCGGACAGCAAACAACTGATCCTCGCCGGACCAGGGTACTTCACAATGCGCACCAACTCCGACCCGGCCGAAGCAAGGGTGCAGTTCTGGAATCTGGATAGCGGCAAAATGACGAGAGAACTCGACCTGCCGCGAGCCAAGGAGGTGCAGATGGCGGTCTGTTTCTCTCCAGATGCAAAACTGATCGCCTTACGGTTGGACACGGGGCTTGTTCTTGTGGAGTTGGAGACAGGTAAACTTGTCACAGAGTTCGTGGGCACTAAACCGGAGGGCGTTCATTATAATGTGTCCTCTGGAAGGTTTGCGGGTGGAGCGTTTTCCCCAGACGGAACGCGATTCGCCGGCGGAACCAACATAGGCCAGTTTGCGGTGTGGGACACCGCATCCGGTAAGCAGTTGGGGGCCGCAGGGTCGCAGAGAATACTGCCCGAGGATACGTTCACCCGCACCGCGTTTTCACCGGACGGTCGCCGCATTGCAACGAGCGACATCCACGATCCCACGGTTCAAATCCGGGATGCCCGAACGGGTAAGTTGGTTTGCGAGCCGATTCAACGGATTCACTCAGACCCGATCGCGTGGACGCCGGATGGGACCATGGTGGTGACCGGTTGTGGCCATACACCAGCACCGGTCGCCATCGATGCGGACACCGGAAAAGTTGTCCGGCACGATCTGCACCCGCCCGGTTCCCCGCACTCGTGGAACACCCAAGTTCGCGGTATCACTCCCGATGGACGAGATTTGGTGGTTCGTTCAGGGCCGACAACGGGAGTAACTGAATCGTCGATCCGGATCTACCGGTTGGCGGACCTCGTCAAGCCCAAGGGCTAGTGGAATCACTGAGTGTATCCAGTGCCGCGTGTTTGGGCCGAGCGCGAGTCGAAGGCCGACGCCGGCGTGATCCTGACCTCCGCGCGGATTTTGTCGTCGATGCACGTCGATGAAGACGTCGCACAGGCCATCTTTAACAAGGTGTGTGCCATGGAAATGCTCGAGGGCGACAAGTTCATCATGAACGAAGGCGCGGTTAAATACGCGCGCACGATGATTCTCGAACAGGGCGAGCGCTTCCTGAGAACGCCGGCCGAGAAGTAGAAGAATAGGGTCAACGCGATCAAAGACCTTGTCCGCCGCAAGCGGATGTCGCTGGCCGTACTCACCGCGAAGTCGTGGGACGCGCTGCTGCGGGTGAAGTGAGGGCGGCACATTTCCGGCCGGCTCTCAATTCGGGCCGGTTCGCGCGGGGGAAAAGCTCGCGCGCCGGTTGCGGGGCGGGTGGGGTGAACTAGGGTTGTCCAGATGCCCCGTACTTCCCGGCCCCGGCGAGCGACGTGAGAGCGTGCGACAACCGAGCATGACCACCGCTGACGACCCATTACCCTCGCTCGTGCGCGCCCTGCGGAGCCAGAGCCAGGCCGACCGGCTTCGCGCGGCGAAGGACCTGGGCCGGCTCGGGTGGCTCGCGCGCGAGGCGATGCCGGCGCTGGTTGCGGCCCTGCACGACGACGACGGCAAGGTGCGCGAGTCCGCGGCCCACGCCATCGGCCTCATGGGACCGGACGCCCTGCCCGCGCTCATCGCGATGCTGACCCACGAAGACAAGTACGTGCGCCGCAACGCGGTGTGGGCGCTGGGCAAGCTCGGCCCGCTCGCGCGCGAAGCGCGCGCCGACCTGTGCGCCGCGCTCAAAGACGCCGACCCGCGGACCGCGTCCGGGGCCGCGCAATCCCTCGGCTGCCTGGGCACCGACGGTGCCGATGCCGTGCCCGCGCTGGCCGAAGCGATGCGCGGCACGAACATCGTCCTGTGTCGGCTGGCGTCGAAGGCGCTGTCGCAGATCGGCTCGCCCGCGCTCGCCACGCTGATCGCACACCTACAACACGCCGACCCGTTCGTGCGCGGCGAGTCGGCCCTCGCCATCGGGTGGATGGGGGCCGCGGCCCGGACCGCGGTACCGTTCCTCGCCCGCATCGTGCGCGGCCCGGAGGCCGCGCTGCTCAGCACGCCCGCACCGCTCTCGTACACGCCGACCGTCATCGCCCCGCCCGACAGCGCTACCACGACCCCGCCGCAGATGGCCGACGGCACGACCTCGTCGCCCGACGTGAACTGTCGCGTGTTCGCGGCGCAAGCGCTCGGGCGCATCGGCGCGGCTGCGGCCGTGGCGATCCCCGATCTGCACGACGCCATTTCCTACGGCCCCGCGCCCGTCCGTACCGCCGCCCACCAAGCCGTGCGCCAGATTCAGGGCGAATAGGGCGAGTCCCTGTCGCCTTTGGCGACGACGCTAAACCAACCTCAGACAATTAGAAAATCGAACAGGGGGCTTACGCCCCCCGCTCGCCGCGGGTACAAGTGCGGTGCCTCCCTTCTCACAGGAGCCTGCCGCCATGACCCGCCTCTTCCTCTCACTGTTCGCGCTCGCTGCGATTGCCGGCGGCGCGCGTGCCGCCGACGTGCCCGTTGTCGATGTCGAGGGCCAACCGCTCGCGGCCAACGCCGGCCGGTTGCTCAAGGCGCTCGACATGCTCGGCGCACCGCTTCCCGAAGCCGCGACGAAGGCGCTCGAGAAAGCCATCGCGGACAAGGACGCGAAGAAGGTTCAGGAGCTGCTCGATAAGCACGTCCTGTTCGCCATCACCATCAACCCGGAGGCCCGGCTGAAGGTCGCCACCGGGCCGGCGAGCACCACCATTCAGCAGGCCGGGTGGACGCCGGTTGTGGTGAAGGTGATGAACGAGAGCACCGTGAAGAAGCAGCTCAAGATCATGAGCAACCAGGCCGGGCCGGTGTACACCGGGGCCGGCGGGCAGTTCCGCGACCCCAAGTCCGACCCGAAGGTTGTGGAGCGGTTCCTCTCGCTCGAAGTGTTCACGCAACCGCCCATGACCGACACCCTCAGCGGGTTGAAGGTCGAGTACGCCATCGCGCTGATCTATTCGAGCGAGAGCGGCAAGCGCGAAGCTACCATCGGCTTCGACATCGGGCAAGGGAACCAAGACCTCGGCTTCCGCGGCGAATCGCCGGTGCTGTTCGAAGTGAAGCCGGCGGTCGCGGTGAAGTTGAGGGTCACGGACTTCGACGGCAAGCCGACGACCGGCCGGTTCCTCATCACCGACGCGCAGGGCCACGTGTACCCGCCGCAGGCCAAGCGCCTCGCCCCCGACTTCTTCTTCCAGCGGCAGATCTACCGGCACGACGGCGGTACGATCCTGCTCCCGCCGGGCAAGTTCACGGTGCAGTACGGCCGCGGCCCGGAGTACGCACTGAAGACGCAGCAACTGATCGTGCTCGACCCGGACGCGAGCAATGCCAGCCGGCTCAACGTGAAGCTCCAGCGCTGGGTCAACCCGGCCGACTACGGGTTCTTCAGCGGCGACCACCACATCCACGCCGCCGGGTGCGCGCACTACACGAACCCGACCGAGGGTGTGCTGCCCGAAGACATGTTCCTCCATGTGAAGGGCGAGGGGCTGAACGTCGGTTGCTGCCTGACGTGGGGGCCGTGCTACGACTACCAGCGCAAGTTCTTCGAGGCCAAGCCGTGGGTGCGGAGCGAAGCGTTCACCATCCTCAAGTACGACGTGGAGGTGAGCGGGTTCGGCTCACAGGCGATGGGCCACGTCTGTCTGCTCAACCTGCGCGACCAGACCTACCCCGGCTCCGACGGCACGAAAACGAAGGGTTGGCCGACGTGGACGACCCCGCTGATGAAGTGGGCGAAGGACCAAGGCGCGGTAACCGGCTACGCACACTCCGCGAACGGCCTGGGCGTGAACCCGAAGGAGTGCGCGAAGCGCCTGCTGGAGATTCTCGACACCAACAACGACGGCCTCATCAGCGCGGCTGAGGCGCTGAAGGGCAAACTGCCGCTGCCGGAACAGTTCGTCAAGATCGACGCGAACAACGACGGCGACATCAGCGCCGCGGAGTTGCTCAAGAGTATCGAGCGCACCGCGAACGCACTGCCGAACCTGAACGTGCCGGAGATGAACGGCATCGGGGCGCAGGAAATCTGCGTGACCACCGCGATGGGCGTGTGCGACTTCATCAGCGCGATGGACACGGCCCGCGTGCCGGAGTGGAACTGCTGGTACCACATCATGAACTGCGGCTTCCCGCTGAAGGCCAGCGGCGAGACCGACTTCCCGTGCATCAGCGGCAGCCGCGTCGGGCAGGGTCGTGTGTACGTGCAACTCGGCAAGAAGACGGACATGGTCGACTACGCCGCGTGGTGCAAGGGCATCCAACTGGGTCGCTCGTATGTGTCCGACGGCTACGCGCACGCGCTGGAGTTCAAGGTCAACGACACCGCGCCGGGCTATGGCGACGTGAAGCTGGACGCGGCCGGCAGGGTGAAGGTGACGGCGAAGGTGGCGTTCGCGAAGGACGTGGCGCTGGGCACCGCGCCCGGCGCGACCGCCCCGCCCGGCGACGTGCGGAAGCTCGAACTGGTCGTGAACGGCAAGGTGGTGCAGTCGACGGACATCCCGGCCGACGACAAGATTCACGACGTGAGCTTCGACTTGCAAGTGGATAAAAGCTCGTGGGTCGCGATCCGCCACTTCCCGCAGATGCACACGAACCCGGTGAACGTGCTGGTGGGCGGCAAGCCGATCCGCGCGAGCAAGCAGAGCGCGCAGTGGTGCATCGGGGTGATCGAGCAACTGTGGAAGGTCCGCGGCCAGGGCATCAAGGCCGAGGAGCGCGAAGAGGCGCGCAAGACCTTCGACAAGGCGCTGGAGATGTACAAGAAGATCGTTGCTGAGAGCGCCGACGAGTAGCACCTGGGCAAAGAAGTAAGATTGGTCCGCTGATTGCGCAGAGAAGACGCAGATGAAATCCAGATCAGACAGAATTCAGGGTGTGGAACTGAACTCTGTCTTG
>SXHE01000828.1 GCA_005773755.1 Planctomycetia bacterium | reverse complement strand
GGCAGCGACGGCACGAACCGCGTCCGCGACCGGGCGCTCGGCGAGGTGCGCCGTCACCTCGTAGCCGGTGAGCGTGCGGTTGACGCGGGCCACGTTCGGCGGGACCGGCCCGGCGCTGGTGCCCGCCGGCGTATCGGGCGTCAGCCACTCGAAGTGTTTGTCGAACGGGGCGGCCAGCGCCGGCCACGCGACCGCCAGCGGGTCGAGCGGGTCGAGCGCGCGGGCCGTGCCGAGTTCGAGGCCGGCGATCCGCGCCCGCAGGTACAGACACTCTTCGAGAACGCGCGTGCCGGCGCAATCGGAGTGACCGGTGCGGAGCGCGACCCGGTCCAGATGCGCCCGCGCCGCGGGCAGGTCGTCGCGGGCCGCGGCACACCGGGCCTGCCCCAGTACGGCCCGTGCCCACGCGGCCCGGTCGCCGCCACTGTCCGGTTCCGCCCGTTTGTATGCGTCCGCTGCTTCCTTTAGTCGGCCGAGCGCTTCGAGGCATACGCCCTCGCGGTAGTGGAACCCGCCGCGTTTAGCCTCTGGCGCTTTGGCCGCGGCCTTGCGGTATTCGGTCAGTGCATCGGAGTACGATCCGGCGCGGATCAGCACGTCGATCACGTCCACGGGGGTCATGTCTGCCGGGATCGCGACGACGAGTTTCGGATCGTCTGCGGCCTTCTCCGGCTTGGGCTTGGTCCAGAAATACACCGCCGACGCGACCGGCGAACCGAGGCACAACAGCACGAGCGCGCGGCCGATCAGTCGCTGCAACTTCGACCCGGTCGCGTGTGCGGTCTCGCCGCTCGCGGTGGCCGGCGCGTCGGCGGTCGGATCGACGATTACAGCACTCATGGTACGGTCCGCTCGGATCGGGGTGTTCGGGCCTCCAAGTATGGGGTAGAATCTGGACCGTTGCGGCCGACATTGCCGCGGTCGAGAAGTTCGTGCAATTTTTCTCGAACCCGACCGATCATAGATTTCGGCGGGCACAAGTATTCACGCTCCCAGTTGAAAATAGCGAGTCGGCCATGCGTATCGAACCGACCGGAGTTCCCCCTGTTGCTCCGAACACCGTCGGGGCCGCGCCGCGCGCGACTACCGGCAAGACACCCGAGGTGGGCGCGGGCGTCGGTGAAGCGACCGAATCGTTCGCGCAATCGGCCGACCTCGCGGCGCTGCTGGCCGCGGTGCGCCAGGCCCCGGAAGTGCGGGCGGACGTGATCGAGTCGGCCGCGGCGCAGCTCGCCGCCGGTACGTTCGACACCCCCGCAGCCGCGGCCGAAGCCGCGAACACGCTGCTCGATTCGGGCGACCTCGCGCCGCCCGAATAGGCGCGGGACCACAACACGCGCGCGGGGGCCGGCACGTTCGTCCGTGCCGGCCCCGCCCGTTTCACGCATCATCGCCAACCGCGTTCGCGCGTCGCCTCAACTCCGGTGCCGACTCTGCGGATGCGGCAAGTCGGTTGGCTTGTAGCGGATTTTCGCTCTAGGGTTGTGCGCACAGCCCGTCCGGGGACCGGACGCCGGAGCGACTCGCAATGATCGGCCGCGTATTTCTGGGACGCTACGAAACACGACGGCTGCTAGGCGAGGGTGGCATGGGCAAGGTGTACCTTGCCCGGCAACTCGACCTGGGCCGCGACGTGGTCGTAAAGGTCATGCACGACAGCATCTCCTCCGACCCGAAGTTCCGCGACCGGTTCCAGCGCGAAACCGTTCTGATGGCCCGGTTCCAGCACCCCGGGGCCGTGACCCTGTACGACGCCAGCCTCGACGACCCGCTCGGCCCGTGCATCGTGATGGAGTACGTACGCGGCAACAACCTCGAAACCCTTCTGGCGAAGAACGGGCGTATGTCCGCCCCGCGCGTGGGCCACATTATCGGTGAGTTGTGCGAAGTGCTCCAGGCCGCGCACGACGAAGGCATCATCCACCGCGACCTGAAGCCCGCTAACCTGATGATTGTCGACCCGGATACGCCGCGCGAGCGCACGAAGGTGATGGACTTCGGGCTGGCGAAACTGATCGAGGGCGAACCTGGCACCCGCAAGGTGACCGACACGAACGTCGATTTCGCGGTCGGCACGCCCGGCTACATCTGCCCGGAACAGGTGCGCGGCGAGGAGATGGACCACCGCGGTGACCTGTACTCCGTCGGCATCATGATGTACGAGCTGATTACCGGGCGCGTGCCGTTCACCGGGCCGACCAGCATGGACATCTTGTTGGCGCACGCGACCGACTACCCGCCCACGTTCGCCGAGCTGGGGCTGAGCGGGTGGGTGCCGTCGGAGGTCGAGGAGCTGGTGTTCGACACGCTGGCGAAAGACCCGGACGACCGGCCACAGACCGCCCGCGCGCTGGCCGAACGGTTCGACACCGCGCTGAACCGCGCGCAGGCGAAGGCCGAGGCCCGCGCCTCACACGCCGGGGTGCGGATCGGGGCGCTCCCCGGCTCGTCGCACCAGGGCATCCCCGGTCTGAGCGGCGGCCCGCGCGCGGTGCCCGCGCCCGCCGTGCAGACGCCGGCCCCGACCCGCGCCCCGACCGTCGTTCAGTCCGGTTCGTCGCGCGACGACGCGGTGCTCCCGTTCCACATGGAAGCGTGGATGCCGGAGCGCATCGCCATGATGAAGCTGCGCGGGTTCGTCCACGACGCCGGCGGCGAGGTGGTCGACTCCGGACCGGGGCTGATCCGCGTGCGGTTGGGCGGGCGCAAGGCGACCGCCAGTGGGCCGTTCTCGTGGCTCGGCCTGCGCAAGTCCGCGGCCCCGATCGATGCGGAACTGCACCTGCACCACCTGGACCCGACGAAGGACAACCAGCTCACCGTTCACGTTCTGTTCCGCCCGTCGCACCCGGCGCTGTTGACCGACCGCAACTGGCGGCAGCGGTGCACGCAAGTGTTCATCGAGCTGCGCGCGTACCTCATGGGCCGCTCCGCGGAGTGACGCGCGGACCGTTCGATCGGCGTGAGGTGCGGCGTCTTCACCTCTCCCCCATGCTCTGATGGGGGAGAGGTCGGCGAGTCTTCGAGACGGGTGAGGGGGCGCTGAGCGCCCCCAGAGAGATACACGGACCGGGATGGGGTTGTTCAGCGCCCCCTCACCCGCCGCCGCAAAGCCGGCGGCGACCGC
>SXHE01000827.1 GCA_005773755.1 Planctomycetia bacterium | reverse complement strand
AGGAACCACACGCCGCAACCCCGGCCGTTGGCCGGGGATGACGAAGCCCGCCCCTACAGGGCGAAAGACAGCCTCCGGCAGAACCGCTCAGCCTTCTGGCCGTCGGGCCTCGCTCGCAGAGCCTCGCTCGACCACGACTTACTCGAAGCACGGTACGCCGCGCGTCACTTCTTGCGCACGGTCACGAAGAACGCGCCGCACAGGTCTTTGCCGTCGGCGTCGGCGAACCACGCCTTGAGAAACGTTTTGCCCGCGGGGAGCTTCGCGGTGATCGTCGCACTGGTCGCCTTCGGGTCGGCTTTCGTTTCGCCTTTCACCCCGGCGATTTCGAGCTTGGCCGCAGCGATGGTGGGGAACGTGGCGGCTTCCTTCTTCGGCTTCACCAGCCGGGGCGAGTCGTACGCGCCGCCGAGCGCGGCCTTCGTTTGCTCCGGCCAGCGGCGCAGGGTGAACTCGTACTCGCCGGCCCCTTCCACGAGGATGTGCCACTTGCCGCCGGTCGGCCCGCCGACCGCGTCGCGCACGTACACGTTGTTGTCCGCGTAGATGTTCTCCCAGTCGCCGCTGGTCAGTTCCACGACCGGTTGCTGCTGCGCCCCGATGCTCTGCGGCACGAAGTCCGCGAGCAGCGGCTCCACGCCCTTCCACCAGCCCTCGTAGTACTCGCGCATCGCCTTCACCACGTCGGCGTGTTTCTCCGCGACGTTCACCTTCTGCGCGCGGTCGGCGACCACATCGTACAACTCCTCGCCCTTCACCAGCCGCCACTTGCCCCAGACGATGCAGCACTCGTACTTCTTGGGGACCTGCCCGTATTGAACGACGAACTTGCGGTCCGGGAACTCCTTCGGCACGCGCAGCAGCGGCGCGAGGCTGGTGCCGCGGTACGGCTCGTCCTTCGCGTCCCACTTCGGCCGCGGCACGGCGCACAGGTCACACAGCGTCGGGAACAGGTCGGTGTTTTGAGCGGGCGCGTCGATGTCGCGCGGCTCGCCGAGCTTACCATTGGGCCAGCGGACCCAGCACGGGACGCGGTGGCCGCCGTCGTAGTAGGTGGTCTTACCGGCACGCAGGCCGGCGTTGTGGGTGGCGACGCCCGACGTGCCGCCGTTGTCGGTCATGAAAATGACGATCGTGTCGTCGCGCAGTTTCTCGTCGGCGAGGAACTTGTCCAGGTCGCCGAAGCGCTTGTCGAGGTGGGCGATCATGCCGAAGAACCCGGCCGGGCCTTTCCCCTGGTACGGCTTCACGTACTCGTCGAGGTCGATGTGAGGTGCGTGCGGTGCGTTCGTCGGCAGGTAGCACAGAAACGGCTCGCCCTTCGCCCCGCGGTCCTTCATCCACGCCATCGCGCTATCGAACCAGAAGTCGGTGCAGTGGCCCTTGTACTTCTTCTCGGTGCCGTTGTGGAAGTAGCGGCCGTCGATCAGCGGGCGGTCGAACTCCGGTGTGCTGTTCAGTTGCCCCCAACCGAGGTGGTACACGCTCTCGTGGAAGCCCTTGTCGATGGGCCGGTGCGGGTACACGTCGCCCAGGTGCCACTTGCCGAAGATGCCGGTCTTGTAGCCGGCGGCGGCGAACGCTTCCGGCAGCGTGGGCAGGCCGGGGCGGAGGAACGTGCGCCCCGCGGTCACGGAGGTCGCGCCGTTGCGCAGCGCCGCGAGGCCGGTCATCAGTTGCCCGCGGGTCGGACTGCACATCGGGCAGACGTGGAAGTCCGTGAACCGCACGGCCCCTTTCGCGAAGGCGTCGAAGTTCGGCGTCTTCACAACCGGGTTGCCGGTGTAAGAGAAGTCGCCCAGCCCCTGATCGTCGGTCATGACGATGACGACGTTGGGCCGCTTCACCGCGTCCGCGGCCGGCGCGCGCCCGACCGCGAGAGCGAGCAGAACCGCCGCGCATGTGATCCACCGCATGGCTTGTCTCCGGGAGCTGGGTGAAGTCGGTCTATCCGTGCGCCCCGGAAGGAACCAGTGCGCGGACCGCTTGTGTCGGGGCGCGGGGCGTGGTCTAATCGCTCCGCGCGGCGGGCCGGACCCGCGGTTCTCGGTCGCGCGCACTCCCTTCATCCCCACCGCGCTTGTGAGCGCGGCGGGGCTTCATCCCTTCGGTTAAGGACGCGGTGATGTCTCGAATCAAAGCAACGCGGGCGGCGTGGGTGTTACTCGGACTCGGCGCGGTGCTGGGTCTGGCAGCCGGGTGCGGCAAGGACAAGAAGGACGGCCCGACCGACGGACCGGCACCGGGCGGCCCTCCGGGCGGGCTGCCCGGTATGCCGCAATCACCACAAGAGGTGCTGGCGAAGTTGCCCGGCGGCGACGAACACGCGGCCGGCAAGCGGGTGTACGCGAATAACAACTGTGTGCGCTGTCACAAGCTCGGCGAAACTGGTGGTGGGATGGGTGGCCCGCCGGGTATGCCCGGTGGTGGCCTTCCGGCTCCGAAGCTGCCCCCCGGCGCGCCACCCGTGCCCCCGATGCCGGGCATGGGTGGAGGTACGCCGGACCTCACGAACGTTGGGGCGGCGGCCGAGCACACCAAGCAGTGGCTCGCCGAGCACGTCCGCGACCCGAAGAAGCACAAGCCGGAATCGACCATGCCCGCGTTCGGCACCGACAAAATTAGCGACGCCGACCTGGAGAGCCTGACCGCGTACCTCGCCAGTCGCAAGGACGTGAAGAAGGACGAGAAGAAGAAGGAGTAGATCGAACCCTTCGGGATAACATCGTTACTGTAGCCGGGGTCATTGACCCCGGTGCCGAGCGAGGTCGCGTAGCTCCGGCTACAGAAAGAGGCCGCGCGGGCCTGCGTCACTTGGCGAGCGAGGTGAAGTCCACCACGATGCGCTCGCCGGCCCGGAACGGCACCTTTTGCGACAGCGTTTCCGGCTGACCGTTGCGCATCAGTTCCGCCTTGATCGTGTACGCGAACTCGCGACCGGTCGGCAGCGGCGGCGTCGAGAACGAGCGCACCGGGTCGAGCGACGGGCTTTTCCGGTCGTCCACGTACAGCGTCGCGCCCGGCGGCAGCTTGACGGTGATCGTCGCCCGGTCGCCGCCCGGCAGGTCGGTCGCCGGCACCGGAGCGACGACGGGCTTCACCGGCGGTTCCACCTTCACCGGCTCTTCGGTCGGCTTCGCCACGGGCGTCGTGCCCTTGTTCGCGCCGGTCGCGGTCGGCGTGCCGAACGCGGTCGCGCCCGGCTTCGCCGCGGTCAGGTCGCCGAACTCGACCGCGACCGTCAACCCGGCCCGCACGTTTACCGTCTTCGTCACGCTCACGGTTTCGCCGCCGCGCTCGTACTCGGCCTTGAACCGGTACGCGAACTCCTGGTCGGTCGGCAGCTCCGGCGACACGAACTTCCGCTCCGCGCCGGTCAGGTTCAGTTGGCGACCGTCGGCGAACAGCCGCGCGTCGGCCGGCAGCTTCACGACCACCGAGGCCCGCGCGGTCGGCGCGTTGGACGCGAACGTCGCCGGCACAGGGGCCGGACGGAAGCCGACGCCCGGCGCGGGGTCCGGCACCGCGTACGGGATGCCCGGCATCCCACCGAAGTTCATCGGCGTGTACGGGTACACCGGCCCGCCGAAGCACGAGTACGCGGACCCGGTGCAAGAGTACCCGGAGCAGGCGTAACTCGCGCCGGAGCAGCCGAAGCTGCGCGCGCCACAGCAGTTGCCGTTGTCGCGGTCGAACCACTTGCGCACGCGGTCGCCGACGCCGAGGAAGTTGCCGCCGCCGCACCCGGTGCAGGAGTTCGAGGCCGCGGTGACGCCCGAACAGCCGCCGGAGCAGTTGTACTTCGGCGCGCCGGAGCACCCGTTGCAGCCCCCGCAGCCGTTGCCGTCGCGGGAGAACAGGTCGCGGAAGTAGCCGTTGAACTGCGGCACGTCCGGGGCGGAGGTGAGGGCGGCCATCATCACGACGCTGTACATGGCGGTGTCTCGCGTGAGCGCGTTCCAATTGGAGGCTTTGCGGGGCCTACAGCGCGAGGATAACCGGCGCGGGATGGGCGGGCAAACCGACTTGAAGTAATAATTACAACGCGAGCGCGGTTCGCGATGTCGGCTCCCGCGTGACGCGACCGGCGGGTATAATCGGCACAACCGAACGGAACCCGGCCATGCCCACTGGTAACGATTGTCCGGCGTGCGGCGAGAACATCGGCATCTGGGCCGTGTTCCGCGCGCCGTTCCCGAACCGCATCTTCTGCCCCCACTGCCGCGAGCGCCTGCGCTACGGCCACACGGACCTGCTGATCGCGGGCGCGGTGTGCGCGTTCGTCGCGCTGACCGTGCTGGGCCTCGCCGCGGCGCTGTGGGTCGGGTTCGGCGACGTGGTGCAGGTCGTGGTCGCGCCGGTCGCGGTACTGCTACTCGGCGGCGCGGCAATCGAGGTCGTGTTCGTGTGCGTTCTGTGGTACGGTAGCTACCGCCTGGAACTGGTGAACCGACCGAAGACCGACTGGGACGACGAGACCGTTTGACACACGCCCGGTGTGGGCGTCCGTTCGCGTGTGCAACCCCTCCCCCGGCCCCTCCCCTGGGCGGGGAGGGGTGGTTTCGCGATTGAACAACCGGACTGCTACCCGGCGCGCGGGAAGGACAGCGACAGTGCTCCCCCTCCCCGCCCAGGGGAGGGGGCCGGGGGGTGGGGTTCACCACGTGAACCGGACAGTGTCTCCGGGTTCATTAATGAAGGAGTTCACATGCCGCTGCGGAACCTGGCCTGGCTGTTGATCGTGCCCGCGCTGGTCGCGCTGGGGCTGGCGATCGGCTACAGCGCGCCGCGCCCGGACACCGACTTCGACCGCGTCCGCCGGCTCGTCGACGTGATGTCCGAGGTGGACACCAACTTCTACCGCAAGCTGACCGACGAGGAGTGGAAGCAGTTCACCGAGGACATGGCGAACGGCGGGCTGCAGCGGCTGGACCGCAACTCCGAGTACCTGAACGCGGCCCAGCTCAAACAGTTCGAGGCCGAAACCGAGGGGAGCTTCGGCGGCATCGGCATCGTGCTCGCCATCGACCAGCCGACCAAGTTCCTCAAGGTCGATCACCCGCTGCCGGGCACACCGGCGTACGAGGCCGGGATCATCGCCGGCGACCTGATCGTGCGCGTGGGCGACAAGTCGACCGAGAACACCACCGTGCCGGACGCGCGGAAACTCATCACCGGCGAACCGGGCACGCAGATCACGCTCACGGTCCGCCGCCCCGGGCGCGTCCCGCTCGATCAAGACGTGGCGCTGACCCGCGCGCGGGTCGCCCAGCACCCGGTGTCCGGCGTGCTGCGCCGGGCCGACGACCCGACCAAGTGGGAGTGGTTCGCGGACCGCCCCGCCGGTATCGGTTACGTCCGCGTCACCGGGTTCAACGACCTGACCACGAAAGAACTCAAGGCCGCGGTGGACGAGATCGAGCGCGGCAGCGGCAAGGGCCTCATCATCGACCTGCGCGGCAACCCTGGCGGGCTGCTCACACAGTCGGTCGATGTCGCCAACCTGTTCCTGCCCGAAGGCAAGCCCATCGTCGCCACCCGCGGGCGCGACCCCGGAAAGAGCCGCGAGTTCAAGGCCGAGAAGGACCGCGAGGTGTTCCGCGGCCGGCCCATCGTCGTGCTGGTCGACGAGCACAGCGCCAGCGCCAGCGAGATCGTCGCCGCGGCGCTCCAAGACCACCAGCGCGCGACCATCATCGGCGAGCGCACCTACGGCAAGGGGAGCGTGCAGAAGCTGCTGCGGCTCGGCGGCGAGGGCGACCAGAAGGCCGCGGTCAAGCTCACCACCGAAACGTACTGGCGACCGAACGGGCAGAACATGGACAAGAAGCTCGCCACGAAGGAGAAGCCGGACGAGTGGGGCGTGCGGCCCGACGTGCTCGTGCCCATGACGCTCGACGAGAAGGAGCGCTCCGCGTGGGACTACTACCGGGCGCAGTGGGTCGCGGGCAAGCCGTCGGTGGTGGGGCCGAACCCGCCGGCCGCGCCGGTGCCCAAAGCCCCGGGGTCGATGGTACACAGCCTGCGCGCGCTGGTGTCGCCCGGCGCGCCGCCGCTCCCCAGTTCCGCGAAGCCGGCCGAAGACGTACAGCTCAAGGTCGCCGTCGCGGAACTCAAGAAGAAGATCGGCGGCTGACGCACACGACGAGATCGCACAACTCGGAGTGACGACCGGCCGGGGTCAACCCGGCCGGTTTCGTTTCGGCTCACTTCTTCCAATACGCCGGCAGGTCGCTCACCGTGTCTCTCAATATCTCCAGCACGGCGGCGCGGTCGTCTTTGCTCAGGTGTGCGAACGCCTCCGACGTGTCCTTGCCGGTCAGCACCTCGTGCAACCGCTTCAGCGTGTGGGCCTTTACCTCGGCCGGCAGCGCGGTGAAGCTCTTCGAGTAGATCAGGTAGCTGCACGGGTACTTGAACAGCCGCGTCTTCAGGTCGAACTGGCGCAGCGAGCGGCCCTTCTTGTCGAACGGGCCGCGGGCCGCGAACTCCTTCGCGAAGTCCGACGTGCCCGACACCGGCCCCTCCAGCTTCACCTCGCCGCAGAACAGCAGGTACTTCGCCAGCGCGTCGCCCGCGGACTCGATCCGCCGCCCCACGCTGTCCCACTTGTGATCGGCCGGCTCGCCCAGTTCCTTGTTCAGCGTGTCCTGATAGTGGAGCGCCTGCCGGTTGGTGATGAGCGCCTGCGCGATGCGGTTGTGGGCCTGCGCCTGGTGTTCGAGCACCAGCAGTGCGATGAGATCGCTGTGCGGCGTGAGGTAGTTCGCGACCGTGAACCGCGACTTCAGCTCGGCCACGTTCTGGCCGGTCGCGTTCCCCTCGGCCTCGGGGTCGCGCTTGTTCTCCACCAGCCAGTTGCCCATGTGCGTCATCTTGGCGTGCGTGCCGGTGACGTACCACCCGCCCCAGCGCTCCTTGAACGGGCTGCTGTGGTCCGTGCGGAACGTGCCCGCGGAGAGCACCGGCATCCCGGTGCGGTCGGTAAACACGGAGCGGACGACGTGCCCCGGCGCGCCGCCGGTCGCGCTGGAGGCGTGGCAGGTGAGGCAGTTGTCCTTTTGGCGAATGAACTCCGGCTTGCCGTCGGTGGCCGGTTCCTGATCGAGCGTGTAGAACGCGGTGCCGAGCTTGGTGTCGGCCGCGGAGAACTCCAGCACGTCGCCGCGCAAACAGAACCCGACGTACACGTCGTCGTTGAAGTAGATCGCCCGCGGCGTCTTGGGCGTGATCCGCTCGCGCTGGAAGCTGGTCTTGGAGAACACGAGCACCTGCGACGACCGCGGCACGTCGAGTTCCTTGAGGATCGCGGACAGGTAGCCGTGATCGTCGGTGTGCTTGAGTTTCGCCTGCCCGGAATTGATCCGCTTCTGGAGCGCGGTGACGACGTTCTCGGCCTGCGCGAACTTGTAGTTGATCGGCTCGCGTTCGAGACCGTCAAGCTGCGCAAACGCCGGCGACACACCGGCACAAGCAACGAACAGCGCGAAAGTAAGTCGGAGCATGGCCGACCTCGGAACCGAAGAGGAGAGCGACGGCAGGCGGGCGATTCAGCAGGCAAAGGGAGTGTAGCAGCGCTAAAGCGGATAGTAAAATCCTATTTCAGCGTTTGGCCGCGACTAGTAGGTCAACTATTTTGAACAGCGGGGTAGAGTCGTCGGAGTTTGATCCGGGCATCGGCGGTGGTGAATCGCCAGTTCACGCCGACCGCCCGGTCGTTCCGGTCCACCGACCACGGTTCCAATTCCTTCAGCAATT
>SXHE01000826.1 GCA_005773755.1 Planctomycetia bacterium | reverse complement strand
CGTGGACTTTGGGCACGCTCATGGGGCTACACTAGAGCCACAACGCCACCCGCGCAAGGCACCCCGCGAGGGAGATGGCACAACACCCAGAGCCTGCACAGGTTTAGGGCGTGACCGACCGCCAACTGCGTAACACCTAAGGATAAACAGGATGAAAGGCAGGATGAAGAGTTCGGTCCTCTTCATCCTGTTTATCCTGTCAAAACTCTTCTGCCTGATCGGATTTCATCTGCGTCTTCTCTGCGCCGTCTGCGGGCGATTCTTAAGGGATGCCGCGGACGATGAGCGGCCCCAGCCGGCGCGTGAGGCCGACGGGCAAGCGCTGCCAGATGCGAATGGCCCGCTGGTAGCGCGGGTTGTCCGGGCGCATGTCGCCGACCTCGCCCTGAAGCACCGCGTACTGCCACGCGGCCGGGTGCGGCTCCGCGCCCCACTGCTTCTTGAACTTGAACGTGTTGCCCTCGGTCGTCGAGCGGCCGAAGTCGAACACCGCCTGCCCGCGCTCCACCGCGCGGCGCAGCAGGTGGTGGTACATCAGCATGTTCACGTTGCTGGGGTTGTACGCCTTCAGCGCCGAGGCCGTGGGCACCTCGGTGATTCCCCAGCCGTGCAGCAACAGCGCGCACGCCACCGGCTTCGCGCCCTCGCGCACGAGGCAAATCTCCGCGTCGTTGGGGAACGCTTCGAGGATCGCGCGGAACAGCTCCTTACCGTACACCGGCGAACCCAGGTCGCGCATGTTCTCGGCCAGCACGTCGTGGAACCCGTCCAGCAGGTCCGCCGCGCCCCACTCCGCCGCGAAGTTCCCCTTCTCGCCCTTGCGAATCTGGTTCCGCACCTTCGAGTCGAACCCCTTCCACAGCAGGTCGCCGGTCGCCGCGAGCGGCAACCGCATGTGAACCTTGCTGGTGAGCCCCGCGTTCAGGTCCGGGTGCCCGATCGGCGCTTCGTGTCGCAGTTCGAGGTGGCGGCAGCCGAGTTCGTCCGCGAGCAGCGCGGCGCGCGAGATCAGTTCGGCCTGCACGTCCGCGGACTGCGCGATCACGCCGTTGGTGTTCAGGTACGGCAGGCTGACGAGGAACCGGCCGAACAGCATCGAGCTGACGTAGGCGAGCGGGAGGAAGCCGACGGTGCAGCCGCTGGCGACCGCTTCGACCGCGTACACCTCGTGACCCAGACCGCGCTCGAGTACGTTCAGCCAGAGCGGGTGTTTGCTGAGCGCGACGTGGGGTGCGGAGTGCCGCACGAACGCCGTCAGGTCGGCCGCGCGCCCGGCGGTCGCGGCGCGCGAGTGCACGACCGTGGCGAACGTCGGCGGTGTGGCGGACGACATGAGACGAATCATACGAACCCTCACAAAACAAGCGTCTCACGCAAAGCCGCAAAGCCGCAAAGAAGGCAGGAGAAAACAAAGCAGACGATTGTTCAGAACGAACCGTGACGAGAGCATCGCCGGTGCCGAAGCGCTGTCTGCGTCCGTCGAATTAATGCCTTCTTACCTTCCTCCTGCCTTCTTTGCGTCTTTGCGGCTTTGCGTGAGATCCATCATCTCACCAATAGCTCGTCGTACAGGCGGGCGAGGCGGGTCATGCGGGTTGCGAAGCTGTAGCGCGTTTCCACCGTGCGGCGGCCGGCGGCGCGGAACACGTCGCGCAGCGCCGGGTTCGCCACCAGGCCCGCCAGCGCGGTCGTCAGGCCGTCGAGGTCGCCGGCGTTCACCAGGAACCCGTTGCGCCCGTCCTGCACCAGTCGCGGCACGCCGTTCACCCGCGTCGAGACGATGGGCACCTCGAGGGCCATCGCTTCCAGCAACACGTTCGGCAGGCCCTCGCGCAGGCTGCTGAGCGCGAACACGTCCATCGCCTCGAAGTACGGCCGCACCTCGGCCTGCCAGCCGGCGAGCCGGACCCGGTCGCCCAAGTCTAGCTCGCGAATCAGCCGTTCGAGGTTCGCCCGCTCGCCGCCCTCGCCCACGATCACCGTTCGCACGTCGAGGCCGCGCGAAACGAGGGCGTGGGTACTACGGATCAGAACGTCGAACCCTTTCTCGCCCGACAGCCGGCCGACCGCGCCGATCACGACACCGTCGGTGGGCAGACCGCGCGCGGCCTTCGCTTCCGCCACGGTTTGCCGGCGCGCGTACTCGGTCGTGTCGATGCCGTTTTCCAGCAGCACGCAGTTCTTCGCCGGCACGCCGGCCGCGAGGCACGATTCCAACAGGTCGTCCGACACGCAGATGACGCGCTCGTACCGCGGCAGGCAGAGTTGGTCAATGCGGTAATACAGCGGCGTGCGGCGCGTGTGCTGCACCCAGCCGTGAACGGTGGTCACGAGGCGCATCGGCCACAGCCGCTTGAGCAGCAGGCCGAGCGCGTTGGTCTTGTAGTCGTGGCCGTGCCAGACCGTGACCTTTTCGCGCTTGCACACCGCCAGGGCCTCGGTGACGACGCGCCAGTCCCACGCGCCGCGGTCCGGGATCTCGACGAGCGGGGCGTTGTACTTCGCGGCCTTGCCGCGGAGCACCTCGAAGCCGGGGTCGGCCGGCGGGTGCAGGTACGCGCACACCATCTTGTAGCCCAGCGGTTCGAGGAACCGGGGCGAGTTCAGGATGGTCTTGTCCGGCCCGCCGCCGGACCCGGTGACGACGCGCGCGTCCAGCACCACGGGCACGGTGGTCGGCTCCGGCGTCCGTTCGTGGGGAACAGAGTCGGGCACGGGCGGGTACGGGTAAGTGAGGGTGTCGGCGATGTCCACGGCGGGGGTGGCAGGGGTAAGTGTAGCACCGCCACCGGCGCGAGGGGGTCACGCGGGGGGGCTGGGGGGAAAGATCGAGTCCACCAGCGGTTGCAAACAGCGTTCCCAATGGTGGTTCTGCTCGACATATTGTCGGGCCGCAACTCCCAACTGCTGACGGCGCAGCGGGTCGGCGAGCAACCCGCACACGGAATCGATCCATTCTTGCGGCGTCGAAGCGGCCAGCAGGTGAACGCCCGGCGTGGTGTTCAGCGCGGCCAGCGCCGGCGGAGCCACGACGAGCGCCTTCGCCATCGCCATCGCTTCCAGCACCTTGTTCTGAACGCCGCGGGCCAGCCGCAGCGGAACGACCACGACGCTCGCAGAAGCCACAAACGGCCGTACATCCGGTACTTGGCCGACGAGGTTGACGCCGGGAACGGTCGCCAGCGCCCGCACCGCGGGCGTCGGGTTGCGGCCGATGATGCGGAACTCCGCGGCCGGGAACCGCGCCCGGATCGCGGGCCACATCTCGCGCGCGAACCACACCGCCGCGTCCTCGTTCGGCAGGTAGTCGAGCGCGCCGACGAACGCCAGCGCCGGCTGTGTTTCACAGGCGACTGGGGCAAAATATTCCAGATCGACGCCGTTGGTGGCGACGGTCGCCGCGCCAACAAAAGTGAACGAGTTGTAAACCTCGGCTTCCGCGCGGCTCACAACCACCGCGGCGCGAACCTTGCCCGCGATGGCCTTTTCGAGCTTCCGCACACGGGCCGCTTCGAGCCGGTACAGCCACTTCTTCGGCGCGCGGCTGGCCCCGGCGAAGTCGAGCCACTTCTGACTGTCCACGTCGATCAGATCGACCACGGCGGGGATGTCGCGCAGCGGCGGCTCGCGCAGGTACGGCCACAGCGCCGACGACGACGCGACCACCGCGTCGAACTTGACCTCCGCGGCCCACGCGCGCAACGTGCGCCGCAATTCCTTCGAGGCGAACAGCCCTTCCGAGAGGCTGCCACCGATCGTGAGGCTCCACGCGGCCTTCGCCCACCGCGCGCGCCGGCCGACGGGGACCGTTGCGACGCGCTCGCAGAGCGCGTCGAGCGCGGCGCGCGATTCGGGCGGAACCGGTTCGTCCGCGAGGCAGCCGAGCCACACGCGCCCGCGGGCCGCGAGCTGGCGCAGCAGGTGATAGGTGCGGATGCGGTCGCCCTTGTCTGGCGGGAACGGGACGCGGTGGGTGAGGTAGAGGATGCGCGACACGGACGGTCACTTGCGGGCGGACTTGGCGATCTGATCCATGATCCAACGGTTGGCGTCGCGGAGCACGTCGGTGCGGGCGCGCGGGGAGCCGGCGTACCGGGCGACGCGAACGGTCGCGCCCGCGTCGGCGAGGCGACTGGCAGCGAGGCGCGTGATCGCGGGCGGCATGAGGGGGTTCGCGGTGCCGCTGGCGATCAGCACCCGCAGGTCGTTGGCCGGTACGCGGTCGGTCGGCAGCACGCCGTTCAGCGCGACGACGCCACACACGCGGTCACGG
>SXHE01000825.1 GCA_005773755.1 Planctomycetia bacterium | reverse complement strand
GTGCTGACCCTGGGTTATTGGATATAACCCCTTCGGGGTACAGACAGGTGCTTCATTCTTTACGCCGAAGGCGTTGTATCCAATAGCCCAGGGTCAGCACGCGCCTCGCGTGCGCCACCCTGGGCGACCTACGCGGACACGGTTGGACATTCGCACCTCCGGGGCTGATCCGGTATCATTTCGTAACCCGCCTCACCGGAACGCACATGCACCGCGCCGCCTTCACGACCCTCCTCGCGCTCGCCGCGTTTGTCGCCCTCGGAACGAGTGCCGAGCCGGTGCCGGCCCCGCCGCCGCGCGCGGCGGTCGACTTCGCGCGCGACGTGCGGCCGATCCTCGCGAAGCACTGCGTCGCGTGCCACGGCCCGGACAAGCAGCGCGGCGGGCTGCGCCTCGACCGCAGGGCGGACGCCCTCAAGGGCGGCGATTCGGGCAAGGCGCTCGTGCCCGGTAAGTCCGGCGACAGCCTGCTCCTCAAGAAGATCTCGACCGCCGACGCCAGCGAGCGTATGCCGCAGGGCGGTGCGCCGCTCGGCGCGGCCGATGTGAAGACGCTGACCGCGTGGATCGTGGCCGGGGCGCACTGGCCCGCGGAGGCGACCACCGAAGCGCTTCACTGGGCATTCAAGCCCGTCACGCGCCCCCCGGTTCCTGGCGCGAAGTACGAGAACCCTATCGACCGCTTCGTTGCGAAGAAGCTGAATGACAGCGGCCTGTCACTCGCGCCGGAAGCGGACCGCCGCACGCTCATCCGCCGGCTCAAGTTCGATCTGCTCGGCCTGCCACCCACGCCGGAGGAAGTCGAGGCGTTCGTGAACGACAAGGACGCGAGCGCTTACGAAAAGCTGGTGGACAAGTACCTCGCCAGCCCGCACTTCGGCGAGCGGTGGGCGCGGCACTGGCTCGACGCGGTGCGGTTCGCCGACAGTCACGGGTTCGAGATGAACCAGCCGCGGCCCAGCGCGTACCACTACCGCGACTACGTCATCAAAGCGCTCAACGACGACAAGCCGTATGACCGGTTCATCACCGAGCAACTCGCGGGCGACACACCGGGCGCGGACGCGGCGACCGGGTTCCTCGTCGCCGGGCCGTGGGACCAGGTAAAAAGCCCCGACGCGGTGCTGACCGCGAACCAGCGGGCCGACGAACTGCACGACATCATCGGCACGACCGGGTCCACGTTCCTCGGCCTCACGGTCGCGTGCGCCCGGTGCCACGCGCACAAGTTCGACCCGATCCCGCAGACGGACTACTACCAGTTCAAGGCGGTGTTCGCGGGCGTGCAGCACGGCGAGCGCACGGTGCGCAGCGGCGACGACGCGGCGCGAAGGCTCAGAACCGAGTTGCTGCGTGACAAACTCGCGGACATCGAGGCGAAGCTGGTGGCCCTGGAACCGCTCGCGGACCCGGCCGCGACGGAGGCCCGTCGCGCCGCGGTCAGCCCGCGCCTGAACACCGAGCGCATCAAGCCGGTAAAGGTCAAGTTCGTCCGCTTCGTCGTGTTCGAGACGAACAGCGTCGAGCCGTGTATCGACGAACTGGAAGTGTTCACCAGCGGGCCGAAGCCCGCGAACGTGGCGCTGGCGAGCGCCGGTGCGAAGGCCACCTCGTCCGGCAACTTCCCGCCCTCGGACCTGCACCGGCTGGAGTTCCTGATCGACGGCAAGTACGGCAACGGCCGCAGTTGGATCTCGAACAAGGTCGGCCGCGGGTGGGTGGTGGTCGAGTTTGCCGAGACCGCGACCGTCGACCGGATCGCTTGGGCGCGCGACCGCGAGGGGAAGTTCATCGACCGCACCCCGACGCGCTACCGCATCGACGTGTCGCTCGACCGCGAGACGTGGAGCGTGGTCGCGTCGAGCGACGACCGGGCCGCGTTCGGCGCGACCGCGACCGGCGGCTCACCGGCCTGGGCGAAGCTGAACAATGACGCGACCGAGTTGCGCAAGCAACTCGCGGACATCGGCCGCGGGCAGATGGCCTACGCCGGCCGCATGACGACACCGGAACCGACGCACCGGTTGAACCGCGGCGACGCGACCCAGAAGAAGGAACCCGTCGGGCCGGGCGCGCTGACCGAGATCGGCCCGGCGCTGGCGATCCCCGCGACCGCGACCGACGCGGAGCGCCGCGCGGCGCTGGCGAAGTGGATCACCGACCCGGCGCACCCGCTCACGGCCCGCGTCGCCGTGAACCGCTTGTGGCAGCACCACTTCGGCACCGGCATCGTGGACACGCCGAGCGACTTCGGCAAGAACCGCGGCAAACAGTCGCACGCCGAGTTGCTCGACTGGCTGGCCGCGGAGTTGGTTGAAAAGAAGTGGAGCCTGAAGCACATCCATCGCCTCATCGTCACCAGCGCCACCTATCGTCAGTCGCCGGCGCTGCGCGCGGACGCCTTCGCGAAGGACGCGCAATCGCGCCTGCTGTGGCGCTACCCGCCACGCCGGATCGAAGCCGAACCGCTGCGCGACGCGATCCTCGCCGTCAGCGGCAAACTCGACCCGACGCCGGGCGGCCCCGGCTTCGACCTGTTCGAGGCGAACAACAACTACGTTCGCGTGTACTCGCCCAAAAAGGAGTTCGGCCCGGCCGAGTTCCGCCGCATGGTGTACCAGTTCAAGCCGCGGATGCAGCTCGACGACACCTTCGGCGCGTTCGACTGCCCGGACGCCGGGCAGATCGCCCCGAAGCGGAACGTCTCGATCACCCCGCTGCAAGCGCTGAATCTGATGAACAGCAACTTCGTGCTGCAACAGGCGAAGTTCCTCGCGGGGCGCGCCGAGAAAGACGCCGGCAAGGACGTCGCCGCGCAGGTGAAGCGGGTGTTCGCGCTGGCGTTCCAGCGGGCACCGAGTGAGAGGGAGTTGGCCGCCGCGACCGCGCTGGTGAAGTCGCACGGCCTGCCGGCGCTGTGCCGCGCGGTGCTGAACTCGAACGAGTTCGTCTTCGTGGACTAACGAGGTGACGGCGCGCCGAAAATCCGGGCAACCAGCCTTGATATTAATATTCGCGTGTATATTATGAACTGGAGTTCTCACCCGTCGTGAGGGCCGGCGCAGTTGTCGCACGTCTGGGGGCGTTACCAATGGTCAAACGGGTGTGTCTTGTGTAACAGGTTCGCGATCCACCCACTTCGGGCTTGGTCGCCGCCGACACTCAATAGGGCGCTCGTTGTACTACAACTTTTCCTTTTGCCACTTCGCGCCGGGGTCGGCGGTCGCGCGCTGTTCGTAGTGACCCGCCTCAGCGGGTCATCGCGCGGGGCGTCCGCGAAAGCCGTTGGGCTAAGACCCGCTGAAGCGGGTCACTACGAACACGACCGCGCCGAAGATGAGAAAACCTTGTGCATCACTTTGAGATTTGCCACTTCGCGCCGCTGACCACTACATCAGTAGGCCGGCGACGGCGGCGTTGATGAGCGTCGCGAGGAACCCGACGAACAGCGCCTTCATGCCGAGCTTCGCGAGG
Organism: Planctomycetia bacterium; assembly: GCA_005773755.1. Classification (GTDB taxonomy): domain Bacteria; phylum Planctomycetota; class Planctomycetia; order Gemmatales; family Gemmataceae; genus Gemmata. The sequence continues at coordinate 7,451 of SXHE01000825.1, read as the reverse complement.
TCGGCCCGGCGACCGGGGGCCATCGCGCCGATGCCGCCCAGTTGGATGCCCACGGACGCGAAGTTCGCGAACCCGGTCAGCGCGAACACCGCGAGCAGTTGCGACCGCTTCGAGAGCACCGATTCCGTGAACGGGTTCAGGTCGGACACCTTCCACTCTTTCAGCTTCAGATACGCGACGTGCTCGTTGGCCGCGAGCTTCAGGCCGAGCAGGTTGCCGACCTTGTCGCACTCGCCCGACTCCACGCCCAGCAGGAACGCGACCGGGGCGAACACGCGGCCGAAGATGCGGTCGAGCGTCAGGCCTTTGGAGATGCCGTCGAGGACGATGTCGAACAGGGCGATGAACGCGATGAACGCGATCAGCATCGCGGCGACGTTCAGCGCCAGCAGCAGCCCGTCCTTCACGCCCGCGGCGGCGGCGTCGATCACGTTGACGTAGGGCGTCTCGACGGCGATGGGCGCGGCCCCCGACGTGACCGGCGTGCCGGCTTCGGGGTAGATCAGCTTCGTCAGGTACAGGCTGCACGGGCATGCCATCACGCAGGTGCAGAGAATCGAGACCGGGTCCGCGCCGTAGCTGATGTAGAGGGCCATCAGCCCGCCGCTGATATGCGCCATCCCGCTGCCCATCAGCGCGAGCAACTCGGACTTCGTCATGGTCGGCACGAACGGCTTCACGATGAGCGGGGCCTCGGTCTGGCCCATGAACACGTTCGCCGAGACGGAGAGCGTTTCCGCGCCGCTGGTGCCCATCAAGTACATCATCGTGCGGGCCATGATACGCACGAAGAACTGCAACACGCCGAGGTAGTACAGCACACTGAAAAACGACGAGATGAAGATGATCGGCGGTAACGCTTTGCAGGCGAACACGAACCCGGCTGGCCCTTTGTCCGACGCGAGTGAGCCGAACACGAACTCGGCACCCTTGTCGGACGCCTTGATGAGCGCCTTGATGCCGGCACCGATGAACTTGAATAGGTCCTGAATGTTCTCCGAGTAGATGACCGCGACCGCGAGCGCGAACTGGAGGCCGATGCCCCAGAGGAGCGTCTTGCGGCGGACCGACTGGAGGCTCTTCGAGAACAGGGCCGCGGCCCCGAGGAAGCAGACCACGCCGCACGCGGCCTGCACGCGGTACGCGGTCTTGTGCTGCTGGGCCGCGACCAGCGCGGCGCTCGCGAGGTACGCGACCGCGCCGACCGCCGCGACCGCGCTCAGGATCATCAGTCGCCACTTCCACGGCGTCGGCGGCAGCTCCACCTCCGGCGGCGCGGTGTCGGCTGTGGGCGCGACGGTGCTGTCTGGCGCGGGCGCGTTCATGCGAGTCCCTGATGTGATTCGAGCCGCTTGCGGCTTCGCGAGCGCATCACACGCGCGAAGCCGCTTGCGGCTTGCAGTGGTGGCCTACTTCGCAAACAGTTCCTTCAGCAGTCCGTCGTCGTCTTTGGGCAGCGCGTACAGGTTCAGCGCGAACGCGGCCTTCTGCTCGTCCTTCGAGTTGGGGAACTTGAGGATCGCGAGCCAGCCACCGGTGCGCCCCGGCACGAACCGCCACACGGTGCCGGCCGGCGCGCCCGCGGCCTCGAACACCACCGCGCGGTCGGTGTCGCCCGGTAGCACGAGCCGCGTGCCCACCGCCGGCGCGGTCGGTTCCTCGGCCTTCATGTCGAGCTTGAGCGCCTTGCCCGCCGCGTCGTACACGCGCGGCTCCTTGCCGGTCGTGCCCGCGAAGAACCACGCCTGGTAGCCGCCCGGGATCGCGATGTCGAACTTGCGCGTCAGACCGGGCGCGAGCAGGCTCTTGAGCGGCGCGGGCGTCTCGGACACGAACAGCTCCGCGCCCTTGCCGACCTCGTCGAGTCGGTACTTGAAGGTCGGGAACCCGTCGCGGTCGAGGCTGTAGCCGTCGAACTTCACGGCCATCGGGCCGTCGTAGATGCGCGCCGGTTCGAGCGGCAGCGCGAGGCCGAACGCCGGGTTGTTGGCCCGCGAGGGGAAGTCCGGCGGGATGCGGGTGTTCGCGGTCAGCCCCCACGGGTGGCCGTTCGGCGCGGTCCAGAACTTCTGCCCCAGCAGCTTCGCCGGGTTGCCGCCGCGCCCGTCCCACACCGGCTTCGCGTCGAGGAAGTTCCCGCCCCAGGCGTACGCGGTGCGGCACTGGTCCGCACTGAACGCGACGGACGTGTAGCCCGGATAGCCCACCGCAATCGCTTTGGTGCCCGCGTCTGGCATGAACGTGCGGAGGATCTCCGGCCGGTCCTTCACCGCGATCACCAGGCCCTTCGGCGGTTCGAGGCCGTCCGGCAGCGGCAGTCCCGGCCCCAGCGCGAGGTACGCCCACATCGCTTCCGCTTGCTTGTGAGGGTCGCCGTCGAACACGGATTTGAGGGTCGATTTCCCTTCGACGAACGACTGCGGCATCCGCGTGCCGGGGGCCATGCGCAGCGGCTGACTGAGCCAGCGCTCGTACCACTCATACCGCACGCGCTGGTTGATGGTCGCGAGGTCCGGGCCGCGCGTGCCGGTGTTGGCGATGCCGCCGATGTCGTGGCACGAGATGCACCCCAGCCCGCCCTTGCCGATGATCGCGCGACCGGCGGCGAGTTTCGCGTTGGTGCGCTCGACGACGTGCACCTTGTCGTCTGTGGTGGTCCCTTCGAGGGCCGCGAGCGCTTCGGGCATGAAGCCGACGTTACCCTCGCCGTACTGCGGCATCCGAAGCTGCATCCACGGCCGGGCACGCCCGCTCTGCGTCAGCACCGATTTCAACCACGTCGTGCGGGTCTTGTGGCCGATGCCGGTGAGCACCGGGGGCCGCACGTCGTCGGCGTTCTCGGACTTCTCCATCTGGCGCATCTGCTCGGCCAGTTCGACAGGGATGCCGCCCTCGCCGTCGCGCTGGTGGCAGTTCAGGCAGTTGAACCGCTTCAGCGCGACGCGGGCGTGGTAGGTCGGAGCGGGCGCACCGGCCCCGGCAAAGCCGTCCTTCACGAACGCGGCCAGCGCCTCGCGCTCCTTCACTTCCAGCTTGTAAACGGGCACCTTCGCCGGGTCCGGCTTCGCGTCGAGACAGCCCTTCTCACCGGCCTTCTTCACGTCGTTCAGTGCGGCGAAGGTGTCGAGCGCCGCACGCGGCTTGCCCTTCTCCTCGATGGTGTGGCAGTTGATGCAACCCTTCGTGGCGACGATGCGCGAGCCGAGTTCGGCCCACTGCACCGCGGGCACCAGCTCATCGAACCGCTTCTTCTGCGCGTCGGTCGCGGTCGCGAGCACGGTCTTGGCGAGATCGGTCGCGCGCAGGGTCGGCAGCGGCAGTTTGTCTGGCGTCACGCTCTCTTCCTGCGTGCGGCACAGGTAGCGGGCGATGTCGAGCGCCTCGGGCGCGGTCAGGTTCATCTTCGGCATCCGGCCGTGCGGATTGGTCTTCAGCGGGTCTTGGAGGTACGCGGCGAGCGTCGCCGGGGTGAACTTGCTGCCGAGCGCGCCGAGGGTGTACTTCGCTGTGGGGCCGGCGAGTGTGGTCTGACCGAAGACGTAGTCGCCCGGCGCGAGCGCTTCCTTTTCCTCCTCGTCGTCTTTCTTCTTGCGCGGGATGGGGTCGCTGTGGCATGTCGCACAGCCGGTGACGTGATACAGCACGCGCCCGCGGTCCATGCTCTGCTTGATGTCGTTCGGCGGCACGGTGGGCAGTTTCACCACGTCGAGCGGCTTGCCCGCGAGCGACACGAGGTACTGCGTGACCGCGTAGCGCTCGGCCGTGCCCACGTCGGTGTCGGCGAAACTCTTGGGCATCGTGGTGTGGGCGCGCAGCTTCGCGGGGTCGGCGAGCCAGGTGTATATCCAGCCGGGGTACGCCCGCTTCGCCACGTCCGTCAGGTTCGGCCCCGCGCGGTCCGCGAGGGTCTTCGCCATCTTGTCGTCGGCCGCGGGCTTGTGGCACTTCACGCAGCTCAGTTCCTCGAACTTGAAGCGGCCGTGTTCGAGTTGGCCGTCGCGGGAGAACTCCTTCGGCCGGTCCTTCGCGAGGTGGCCGATGAACTGGTTCGGCAGCGGTTCCTTCACGAACCCCGGCCCCTGCCAGAACAGTTCGACGCGCGCCGGGCCGTTGTGCTCGGTCGGACGGAAGTTCGCGTCGAACGCGACCACGCCGCCGTCGAACTGAAGTTCCTTACCGAGCGCTTCGTGGCCGTGAACCAGCACTTGAAGTTCGCCGCCCGCGACGGTCGCGGAGAACGTGTACTTCCCGGCGCGGGTGATGTTCAGGTAGCCCTTCCAGTGAACCCAACCGAGGCTGTCGAGCCGCGGGTGGGCCATCTCCCCCTTCGCGAGCGTGATCGCGACGGTCGGTTCGAGCCGCACGACGCGCGGCGGTTCCTCGCCCGCGCGGTGCGCGCGATAGGTGGTCACGAGGCCCGGCTTCAGGTCGGACGGCTCGACGGCGCTCGCGGAGGTCGCCAGCGGCAGCAGCGCGAGCGCGAGCAGGGGGCAGCGGTATCGCATGGGTGTGGCAGGCGTGAGGGAGGGCAGGGGAGAAGTCGATTATCCTGATGGGAGAAGGACTCGCAAGGGGAAAGAGGATTCGCCTCACTGGATGCGAGGCAATAGTTTAGAGTCAGTCCCGAAGGGACTTCTTGGAGACACTCATGTTCGACCTTTCCGCCGTTCAAGCCGCGATCCGCGAGGCCGGCTGCGACGGCTGGCTGCTGTACGACTTCCGCGGGCAGAACATCTTGGCACAGCGCGTCGCGGGCGTCATGCCGAAACTATCGCGCCGCTGGTTCTACTTCGTGCCGGCCAGTGGCGAGCCGCGGAAGCTCGTTCACGCCATCGAGCCGGCGTCGCTCGACCACCTGCCCGGCGCGAACAAGACCGTGTACCGCCGCTGGCAAGACCTCGAAGCCGGCGTCGGCAAGCTCGTGAGCGGGGCGAAGCGGGTGGCGATGGAGTACAGCGAGCGGAACGCCAACCCGTACATCGGCCGCGTCGACGCGGGCACCATCGAACTGGTGAAGTCGTTCGGCTGCGCCATCGTCGCCAGCGGCGACCTGATCCAGCAGTTCGAGGCGGTGTGGGACGCCGACCAGGAGAAGTCGCACTTCGAGGCCGCGAAGTTGTGCCGCGCCGCCTACGACGTGGCCTTCGACTTCATCGCGTCCGAGATCAAGGCGAAGGGCAAGGTGATGGAGCGGGCGGTCCAGGCCCGCATTATGAAGCACTTCGCCGACAACGGCATGACGACGTACAGCTCGCCGATTGTCGGCGTCGGCCCGCACAGCGGCGACCCGCACTTCGATAACAGTGACGAGAACGACGCGCCCATCGAGCGCGGCGCGTTCGTGCTCATCGACCTGTGGGCGAAGATGCAGCGCCCGCGCGCCGTGTACGCCGACTACACCCGCGTCGCGTATGTGGGCGCGTCGGTGCCGGAGCAGTACACGAAGGTGTTCAACGTCGTGGCCGCGGCCCGCGACGCCGGCATCAAGTGCGTGCAGGACGCGTTCGCGGCGGGCCGCGCGCTACAGGGCTGGGAGATCGACAACGCGACCCGCGCCGTGATCGAGGCCGCGGGGTACGGCGACAACTTCACGCACCGCACCGGACACAACATCGGGCAAGAGGTTCACGGCAACGGCGCGCACATCGACGGCCTGGAAACGCGCGACGACCGCCGCATCATCCCGCGCACCTGCTTCAGCATCGAACCGGGCATCTACCTGCCCGAGTTCGGCGTCCGCAGCGAGGTGGACGTGTACATCGACGCCAACAGCAAGGTGCATGTGACAGGGGGAGAGCCACAGCGCGAGGTGTTCAAGATTGTGGTGTGAGTGCCTTCCCTGGGACCGCGGGCGTCCCGCCCGCCGCAATGCCGCTCAGAAAGCTTCACGATTCTTCGTTGAACGACACCATACGCGGAGCAGCGGGCGGGACGCCCGCGGTCCCAGGGAAAGACAATCCTGCGGGAACCGCGACCCGCGCCGCGGCACTTTTCTTCTGGCGCGCCTGAAAGAGCGCGTCCAGAACGAAGATCGCCACCGCCAGCCACACGCATACGAACGCGGCGATGCGGTCGGGTGTGAGCGACTCGCCGAGCCATGTTACCGCGATGAACATCTGCACCGTCGGCGAGATGAACTGCATGAAGCTGACCGCGAGCAGCGGCAACCGGCGGATCGCCAGCGTGAACGTGAGCAGCGGGATCACCGTGACGATGCCGCTGAACGCGATCAGGGCGTTCAGGCCCCAATCGTTCGGCGTCATGTGGTTCCGGTCGAGCGCCGAGAGGTAGACCAGGAACGCGAGCGACGGCGCGAGCATCAGGATCGTTTCGACCGCGAGGCCGGTCATGCTCTCGACGCGAACCATCTTTCGCACCAGCCCGTACAGCCCGAACGAGATCGGCAGGGCCACCGCGATCCAGGTGAAGTTCCCCTTCCACACGAACGGGATCGCCACGCCCATCGCGACCAGCGCCAGCGCCGGGTAGTGTGCGCGGCGCAGCTTCTCCTTCAGGAAGATCGGCGCGAGGGCCGCGTTCACCAGCGGCATCATGTAGTAGCCCAGGCTCGCCTCCACCACGCGCCCGGGTACGGTCGCATAGATGTAGACGAGCCAGTTGACCGCGAGGAGGAACGACGAGAGTAACAAGATGAGGAGGAGCGCGCGCGATCGCAGCACGCGAAACACGTCGCGCCAGCCGGCCGCCCAGGTGATGAGCACGCCGACGACCGGCAGCGACCAGAAAATGCGGTGCGCGAGGATCTCCCACGCGGGCACGCCGAGCGCGGCGAGCGCGGCGAAGTACAGCGGCACCAGGCCCCACCAGAGATACGCGACCAGCCCGCAAATCAGGCCGGACCGGAACTGTGCCGCCGCGGGATCGGACACGAAGTCAACCTCGGGACCAGTTCGTCGTAACCCGCACCCGCGCGATTCGAGGCGCGGCCGCGCCGCGCCGCGGGCTACTGGTTGATTGCAGCTCAGTTGTTGTGGTCCCGTCCCACCGTGACCGGACCACAATTCCACTACTTGCGCTTTTTCTTCTTCTTGTCGCGCGGGATCGTGCCCGGTGTCGGTCCCTGGTTCTCGACCGGGGGCGACTGCCCGCCGGGGCGACTGGGATCGTTGCGGATCTGCCGCTTCGCCTGCTCGTCGGCGCGCTTCTGCATCTCTTCCATCTTCTCCCGGAGCGCCTGTTTCAATCGGCCCAGGAACCCCTTGGGCTTTTGCGCGAGCACCGCGGCCTTCGCCTCCTCCGGCGTCATCGGCTTCCCGTTGGAGCCGGGGGCGTCGGCCTTCGCCTTCGGATCGTCCAGGTTCACCTTCGGCTTCGGGATGAACTGGCGCTCGATGATGCCCCAGGCCGTGCTGACGATGAAGTACAGCGACAGCCCGGCCGCGACCTTGTAGAAGAACACGGCCATCATCACCATCATCATCTTCATCATC